>CAZYTI010000691.1:0-3340 GCA_964650065.1 uncultured bacterium | reverse complement strand
AAATCATATCGTTTTCTTAACTAACCTGGATAATTCATGAATTTTTGCCACAAAGGCACCCCGCCTGCCATCGTCCGACTATCCACCAACATTCGATTAGCAGGTGCGGCGGGCAGGCAAGGCTCTAAGAAACAACCAGATAAAGGCTTTTAGATTTTTTCACTTTGTTTAATGGTCATTTTTAGAAAAGCCAGATTCAGATTTATATTTTTTTATTACTTTGTGTCTTCGAGACTTTGTGGCTTATGAATTTCTCAGATTAATTTGCGAGACGAAAAGAACGGAGGAAAAGAAATCATGGAAAACATTGGATTCATTGGTTTAGGCATCATGGGCAAACCCATGTGTCTTAATCTACTCAATGCAAACTATTCTGTTACTGTTAACAATCGAACAAAATCGAAAATGGAAGCGTTGGTGAAAATGGGTGCTATCGCTGCCGATTCTCCCCGCCAGGTTGCGGAACGATCCGATGTGATCATCACCATCGTTACCGATTCACCCGATGTAGAAGAGGTCATCCTGGGTGAGAACGGTATTATTCATGGAGCAAAAGCCGGAAGTGTCGTCATCGACATGAGTACGATTTCTCCGTCAGTCACCCGGACCATTGCTGAAAAACTTGCGGATAAAAACATCGACATGTTGGACGCGCCTGTGAGCGGAGGAGATACCGGAGCAAAGACAGGAACATTGGCCATCATGGTGGGAGGTAAAGAGGATGTTTTCCAGCGATGCCTGCCCATTTTTAATGTGCTGGGGAAAACGGTTACCCATGTCGGTAGCCCCGGCATGGGACAGACTGTCAAACTCTGCAATCAGATTCTGGTATCCGTGACCAATATGGCTGTAAGTGAAGCCTTGATATTTGCGAAAAAATCGGGTGTGGATCCAAAGGTCATGATTGAAGCCACAAAAAACGGTGCTGCCGGTTCTTGGCAGTTGGCCAACCTGGGACCTAAAATGGTCGAACGCGACTTTGCCCCCGGCTTTATGATCGACCTGCAGCAAAAGGACCTTCGTCTGGCCCTGGAATCAGCTCGCGAAAGCCACCTACCGGTTCCAGCCCTGAGTCTCGTCCATCAGCATTATGCCGGTTGTCAAGCCATGCAGGAAGGAAGGGAGGGGACCCAGGCATTAATTAAATCACTGGAAAGGCTGGCCGGGATGACCTAAAAGTAAATCGTTTAAAATGAAAAAACCGCCTTGAAAACATCGTTATGGGCAATTGGTATCCTATTTACCCATCATGTTTTCAAGGTCGGCTTTTTTTCTTATGTAAAATCCTGTTGAACAACATCCGTTGCTCAAGAACAGTTTAACGTCATGTCCCGGACCATAGATGACAACCTTCACTGCAATGTGCGGTCCGAGGAACTGTAAAACGTTTCATTAAAAATCACCTCCTTGCTATTCGATTAAAGATGAATTTACATCATGCTTCCATGAGAACATCTTTGTATTATCCATTTAACAAAAAATCAGTGAAAATGTTCCCCATGATTGCAGTCTTCTAAATCCCATCCCTTTATAGAATGTAAATGACTATTTTTTGATTCGTGTTGTTCCCTACATCTATACCATTATGAAAACCACAACTTGAGCTTATCCATGATAAACCGGATAATGAATTCATGCTCCTCTTTCCCGCTACCCGAGACACGGAGCGGCTCGCCAAAACAAATATGAACCGGTTTCGATGGATCAATCGTTCCAAACTCTTTAATTATTTTACCATACCCCCAGGCATCGGTTCTCAAGGCAAACGGAACAAGAGGTACTCCACTCCGTTTTGCGAGCTTGACTCCGATGGTATTAAACTGTTTGGGATCAAAATCGACCTTGCGGGTTGTCTGGGGGAAAACAATAATGGAGACATTTCTACTCAGACGTTCCTCTCCTCCTGCCATAACGGCTTTCAAATCTTCCCTGGGATTCATCCTGCCCACAACAATGGGATCACAATGGATCATGACATGCTTGAATACCGGGTATTCAATGAGTTCCTTTTTAACAATAAAAGTGACCTCCCGGTAGGGTCGTATAAGACAGGGTAAGACAAAAGTTTCCAGAGTGCTCATATGATTGCCTACGAATACACATGGGGAGTCTATGTTTTGAAAAGCAGAATAATTCTCAATTTCGAATTTTATGCCAACGGATTCCAGCGCACGCAGGACATCTAAACTGCTTCTGACCCACTGTTCACCACCATACTTACCTCTCTTGGAAGATCCGGAGGCCCTTAAAACGATGGCTGCAATTTTAGGATAAAAGAACCAATCCGCGGCTCGGCCCACTAAATGTGAGACACGTCTCTCAGGAGATCGGTAGATATTTTGGGTCGTCAAATGGTCCATATGTAATGACTGATCGATTAACCGAAATTAAGTTGAATGTATAAAATAAATTCAAGTTTTCATAGCAGTTTTTTACGAATTTGTCAATTCGCTCAAAAATAACGGATCTATGTAAGTTTAAATTATGAAATGCGTTTAGGTGAGTTTCTTATGATCTACTTTCTGCGAGGAAGCTCGGCGATGTTATCGATCGTACTTGCACCGGATAGCATCTCGGATGCTTTTATTGTGTATTTATGTGTTGTTCCCCCGATCACCTCATACACGAGTCCAAAAAGGCCGCCGGCCATGGAACCGTAGAGGCATCCCACTTTTGAATAATAATCTATACTGCCCGTCTCACCGGCGAAGGTTGACCAGATGATTAATCCTCCGAAAGCACCACCGAATGCCCCGCCCAAGACACTCGTTCCCATTCGCTGGGTTTTACTTCTTAAATCTTTATCAATGACAATTTCGTTGATTTCGAATGTCGAAACGTGATGGTTTTTTTGTGTGATGGCATCTACCCATTGGGTAGAATCAACAGCGACTTGGATATTTGTTGCATTCTTTTGTTGACCGTTGGTTAATGCAACATAACCCTGTTTTCGCTTCAACTCCTTGTTCAAACGGTTATACGCAAACTGGGAATGATGAACAGTATGATATCGCGTACAGCCTAAAACGAGGAGATTGAATATGATAAAAGTAAAAATGAATTGTTTCAGCATATTAGACAACATTTTTTAGACGAATACAACGGTTAAATATAACACAACTGCCCTTGCATGACATACTTGGCCACTTTTTTCATTTTTCTTTCGATACAAATATATACCGCTTTTGCAATTCCATACGCATCCATCTTCTCCTTAAAACGGATCAGAAGATGATTCATCATTTCATCCAAGTCTTCCAACTCAACCCGGAGAATTTGAAGATAGTACTTCTTATATTGACGCATTTAAGGCCTCCTTTGTTTCAAAAAAACCTAATTA
>CAZYTI010000690.1:0-3344 GCA_964650065.1 uncultured bacterium | reverse complement strand
CTGACCAGAGTAATGATAAAGCCGTTTAGATATGGATCCAAAAAAATGGCCATGAGGGAAGAAGCGGCCACGACTGCGATATTGTTTCCTACCAGCGTTGTGGTGAGAAAATGTTCCGGCGCTTCCAGGAATTCAAAGGCCTGCCTGGCCCGTTTGACACCGCGGCGTGTCCAGACCTCCAATCGAAAACGGTTTGCCGAAATGAGGGCCGTTTCACTGCCGGAAAAAAAAGCGGAAAAGGTTAGGGCAACCATCAGTAGAATGATATTAAGGATGCTTCACCTCCTCACCCAATATCTTTACCTTTCCGGCAGTGGCGTCGATTAACGCCTGTCGAAAACGTTCCAAATGGGACGACCGAACGATTAAGGTCATATCAGTGTCGGTTTTATAATGCGTGCTTTCTATTTTACATTCATATCCCGATACGAGTCCCATGACGACACCTGTTAAATCGTAGTCAAAGGCAATATGCAAGGTCCGGGTCAAATATTTTTTTATTTTATCCCCCTGGTCCAGAGTGACCGCTGCACATTCGCCATAGGCCCGGGCCAATCCACCGGTTCCCAGCTTGGTTCCCCCGAAATAGCGGGTCACCACACAAACGGTATGTGTGAATTCCCTGCCGTCTATGGCTTCCAGAATGGGTTTGCCCGCCGTACCCGAGGGCTCTCCGTCATCACTGTAGCGAAAAACGGCCCTGTCACCGATGCCGATCCGGTAGGCGAAACAGTTGTGAGTTGCATCGTGATGCTTTCTCGATATTTCACCAATAAAAGATTCCGCTTCCTGTTTATCACGAACTGTAGTTGCATATCCGATGAAGCGCGAGCCCTTCACCTTGATCTCGCTGGACGTCTTCCCCTTGAGGGTTGTGTAACTATCGTTTGTCATTCTGGAATCATTGAATTTTGCCTTGTATAAACTTTTCCTTCCGAAGGTTTACATGAGTGGTTATTCATAATTGACAGCCTAAACTCAATTTCAAGGAAAACCTTCGGAAGGTTACATCCTCACTGTTATACCTCAAACTCCTCCCACTCCTTCTTCCCCCGCTCCATGAGCTTCTTGAACCGTTCCTCGCTGCGGATGTTTTCGAGATGAGGATCGATTTCGTTAAATAGAGGATAGTTTATGTTTCCACGGTTTATCGCATTTTCGAGCCAATCGAGAGATTTATCCTTTTCTCCGAGAATTGAAAAACCTTCTGCAATCTCTCTCGACTTTTCGGCATCCTCCCAGATCAGTTTACTTCTCGGATCTTCTTCAACAAGTCGTAATGCCTTTTCTTTCTCACCGAGAAAGGCGAACTTCAGAAACTTGAAGATAAATGCAAAGATATGCGCAGGTTCATCATGAATAATCTTATCGCACACTTCAACTGCTTGATCATAGCTATGAGTAAATCCAAGACCTTCGGCGTGACTTGACTTTGCCAACATGCTTTGTGGCTCAATTTGTACGTATTTTTGGATAGTCTCTAATGCGAGATCGAATTGCCCTTGAGCAATATGCCAACAAGCTTTTACTAAATTGTTAAAAGGTGTGATTGGATCAATTTTTAAAAGTCTTTCAACCAGAGGACTGGCTTCTATTGGTTTCCCCCACATGAGTGTTAGCACCCACCCATAAAACACCAGTAGATCCGGATTATTGGGATTTGCTTTTAAAGCTTTTTTAAAATGCGTATTCGCTTTCTTCCTGTCCTTAAGGAAATAAAGCATTCCAAGAATTCGATGTGCATGTGATGAATCCGGCTCTAATGCAAAAATTTTTTCTGCAATTGCCTCTGCTTCTTTACTGTAGCTTTCTGGTTTTTCCCCAATATCAATGTACCCATAATAAACATCTCCAATGCTAGACAATAAAAGCACATTGTCTCCGATGAGTTCGATGCCCTTGTTAAGAAGTTTTAACGCTGTATCAAATGACTCCGTTGTATATTTCCAGTACTCATGCTTGGCCCGTAAGTAACATTCATAAGCTGGCAAATTCTCAATTTGGTGACTACCAATCCTATTTTTTTCTTCAGGGGTCAATTTAAGCTTTAGTGCTTGAAAAATTGACTGAGATACTCTTTCCTGTATGTCAAAAACATCTTCTAATGTTCCGTTGTACTTATTCGCCCAAAGATGTGTATCATTATTGGCGTCAATCAACTGTGCTGTAATACGAAGATTGTTACCGGCTTTACGAACACTACCTTCAAGAACATATCGAACATTGACTTCATTAGCGATTTGTTTGATTTTTTTAACTGAACCTTTAAAAGTCATTGCTGAACTTCTGGATATTACAAGAAGATCATGTATCTGTGAAAGATCAGTAATGATTTCTTCCGTCAAACCGTCACTAAAATATTCCTGATCAGGATCGGGGCTCATGTTATCAAAAGGGAGGACGATGATGGAAGGTTTTTGCCTCTCAGACGAAAACTGTTCCATGAGTTCTTTCTCAAGAAATTCCATCCCTAATTTGCGAATCACATCTGCATAGCGTCGATCATTCCTTAGATTTGTAAATAGTTTATCCCTAATCCACCAGGCAATCCTGGGATCACGCTCATCAATCGCTTTTTCAAAATATTCAAAAGTTTTGTCGATATCACCCAATCCATTATAGATATAGGAATAATAAAAGGCGGGTATATAAATCTTATCCGATTCCTCATCAAGACGGTTAATTATTTCTTTGGCTTCAGTTATCCTTCCTTGTTTACCATATACATAGCCAAGCAACGGAATCGTTTCCGGTACACCACCGAAAATCTCGTTTGATTTTACTAAAGCTTCTTCTGCTTTATCATAGATTAACTTATTAATATAAGACCTTCCGATATACTGGTAAGCCGGCCAGAAATTCTGTTCAATTTCCAGAATCTCTTCACATTTCTTAATAGTATCGTCATAGCGTTCGGAAACAAACAACCTTATACCGATATTCACATTGTATACAAGTGATAAAGGATCCGTTTCAAGAGTCTCTTCCATCATTTTAATCGATTCCATTTTTTTGCCGGTATATTGCAAAAATGCACTATAATACATTTTTACCGGTCCGGATCTCGGATTTAAACTGTATGCCTTTTTAAGATATTCCTCGGCTTCAGACCAATTCCATTCATAGCTAAATAAAAGAAAACCTACTAATGCCTGGGCTTCCTCAAGTGTGTCATCTATTTCTAATGCTCTCATTGCAGCATCTTTTGTTTTAGGCAATGCATCATCAGCTGTTAGCGGAACTACCTGGTGAAGCATCCAATATGTATCTGCTAGACCAAAATAAGCTAAAGCAAAATCGGGATCCGACACAATGGCTTTATCAAAACACCACATTGCAATTTT
>CAZYTI010000689.1:438-3350 GCA_964650065.1 uncultured bacterium | reverse complement strand
AAGTATCCGCTGGAACGTATTGTCGAAGCATACAAGTATGTTGAAACAGGGCAAAAAACTGGAAATGTAGTAATAACTGTAGAACATAACAAAACCTAGTGTTGCAGATAATTGGACTTTGGAAAAAACTGATAATCTTAATCTTTGCATTCATAGGCTGGATGCTCTGTGGAGCCATAATGTGGATTGGCATGGCAGTAACATCCGTGGAGACCACTCTCATCATCCATCTGATAGGCGCTCCGATAGTCTTTGGCATATTGGCATTCGTGTATCATAAGAAATTCGGTCATATAAGGCCACTGTATGCCACAATAATCTTCACTGGCTTTGTTATACTAATGGATGCAGGATTAGTGGCTCTCTTTATCGAGAAAAGCTTTGACATGTTCAGAGATCCTATCGGAACCTGGATACCGTTTGCTCTGATATTTCTGTCAACATATATTGTTGGGAAGCTGGTGAGAAAAGATGGAGGATAGAGAATGTCTCATAAGTTCGATATAAGAAATATTGACTTGTTGAACGATCCCGTCGGAAATTCCGACGTTCGAGGTTGGATTGCAACTTGTCAAACTGACAAGTTGACCGGAATCGGTTTGCTAATCTCTCCTCCTGAAAGGGTGGGGGCGTGAAACGATTGATTGTCAAAACATGCTTAGAATATTAGCAGTGGGTAATCACATCTATTTTTATCCCTAATTTGCACCCATATTGGTGAATTCCTCATGATGATTTGACTACGCTTCATGGTCAGTTCACCAGGCTTTTCAGTGATAGGGTATGGTCGATAGACTGGTCTGGCGGGCTTGAGCCAGGTCATTACTGCTCTGGGTGAGGTATCTGTCTGGGATTGATGACAATGAGCAGTGTTTGAATGCCTTATGTCTACTGACACATTGGGTTCTCTTCATTTTTCTTTGAGGTGATAGGCTGCGCTATCCAGTCACATGCTATTGGGGGAATACAAGGTGGTCCTCCCGGACCAGGTATCTCAACGGTGGAAGCTTATGACCCGGAGACAGATACTTGGGAGAAGAAAGCAGATATTCCCACCCCAAGATGGGGTTTATCCACCAGTGTGGTGGATGGGAAAATCTATGCAATTGGGGGGCACAGAAGAATGGTACCTTTCCAGGTCTCTCAACAGTAGAAGTGTACGATCCAGTGAGTGCTCCTGTAAGCAATGCATCCAGACAGATATAGGTCTTAACCTACTCAGAGGTGTAACCGGCGCTTTCTTAGCCAATCAGTGCGCCAAATGTATGCCCATCTGGAATGACTTCTACGTCGTGTATCAAGAGGCAGGAAGATTGATGTCCACGACGAAAGGCTTAAATTGCCTCGAAGGAGAAACCTGCATAAAGGTATATTCTTTAATATACTGCAGTAGCGCAAAGTGATTGAACGAACCAAACAGCACACCTATGTATTAGGCGTCCTCTTTGATCGGAACCCAATCTGAATCTCGACCTTGCCTCGCCTCAAATCCACACCTACTGCCCGATGCCTCTTTCCTCGCCATTGATCTCCCTGCCAAATGGTAGGCATAAGACATCTTTTCATCACAGGTCGATACATCTGTCAGCATTCTAAAGAGTAATCAAAAGGTGAAAGGCAAGTCCTTCACCTTTATCACATAACCTCTTATTAAAGGATAACCCATTGGTCCGGAAGATGGATTTTGCCTGGTAATCCATCTCAATTGTCGGGCAATGCAGGTATATATGTATACGGATACCTGTATATCTGTATTGAGTGGGGGCTCAGCCGCCGAGTTGAAAAATCCTTTACATATACCATTTACTACACATATCGGTGAACGCATTGTTCTGTCTCCTCGCTAACAACTAAGCTTAATAAGACACCAATGGCAGGTCAGCTTAGGTATCTGTGCCAAGTTGACTGCGGGAGAACTGTCTACCCAATTAGAGACGCATTGTTGAAATTATAGGTGTCTCTGTCTTGACCATTACCACTTCTTCTTGAGCAGGTGCAGCCTCTCGCCTTTGCTAAAGACGTGGTGAAACGGAAGCATGGTGAACCGACCAGTCGGTTCACCTGGCTTCGCCTGCTTCTTGGTCGGTTCACCTGGCTTTGCCAGAAGCGGGAGAGAAGGGCAAAGGAGAGCAAGGAGAGAGGCTTTGCCTGCTCTCCTCGAAGCACCGTCGGCGGTGGTTCACGAAGTAACCACTTCCCAGAATCTGCGCCGACGTCTCCTCCTCTCTCCTAAGTTCGCCTCGCTTCTCGTCTTTTTCTCTGCCGCCTAATTGCATCAGCAGAAATATCGCAAACCCGCACGGGTGAATCCATATCGGGGGAATGTCATCTATTTCTATAAATAGATATACGACTAATCATAATATTTTAGGCACGGAGGCACTCTCCATTACAACCTCCTTTGTCCCCCTTTATTAAGGGGGATGGAGAGGAGGAAGTGTTCACTGCGTTCCTCTTTTTTTCTTGAGATATTGCAATAAATAAGGTAAAATAGGTTAAATCAAAATACACCGGGATGTAGTCGGTGCGTATAATATCCGAACTAAGCATCCACCTTCTGGAGTTTGGTGGAAAGGTGTTTGGCGCGCTTTACGGGTGTATGGAAAAGTGAAAGGAGAATATATGCTTTGGGTTACTAGACATGAGCCACATGTGGACAGATGCGCATCCATATGGCTAATCAAGAACTTCATTGACAAAGAGGCAGTGTTTGAATTCATCTCCCGGGAATCAGAAATACCGGCAAAAGCTACGGCATTTACGTTGCCTAAAGCGGAACTCAAGCCAAGTGAGACTCAAACCACATTCGATATGTTAGTTGAGCGATATAACGTGCAAAACCCTGTGGTGCTGGAGATTGGTCGGATATTGAGAGATTTCGAGATTGACGCGGATGAGGATATAGATAAAGT
>CAZYTI010000689.1:0-427 GCA_964650065.1 uncultured bacterium | reverse complement strand
CGCGGCCTAGCCAGAACATCCAAGAGTGACCATGAAATCATCTATAAGGGGATGATAGTAATGGATGCTCTATATGCACACCTAAAAGCCAGGCAGGAAGGAGACATGCGATGAAGAGGATATCCTCGTTTTTCATTCTACTATGCGCAACTGGCATGTTCGCTATTTTCAGTTCCACCATCTCAAAAAACCCGGTGTTGCCACTGTTCACCCAGAGTTTAGGAGCGACTGAAGACATCATTGGTCTTGTCGCTGCATGCTCAACGATAGCGGGGATAATAGCCAGCCTTCCGGCGGGTGTGCTTTCGGATTTCTATGGACGACGTAAAGTTATGCTTACGGGTGCGGTTTTGTTTTCATAAGCGCCCGGTGTATAAGTGCGGGTGAACCCCCCGAGGCCACGGGGGATAAAAAGGGCGGGGGCCAC
>CAZYTI010000688.1:0-3352 GCA_964650065.1 uncultured bacterium | reverse complement strand
ACCCATCCACAGCACCGGTTGAAACGGCCAACTCCTGTTGTAAAAAATTACCGGGAACAGGTATACCGTGTCGAAGTAGAACTTCATTGGCGGTACAGCAAATCCCGGCCAGATTAATTCCAGTGGCCCCTTTGGATTTAGCAAGATTAATCAATTCTTCATCCTGAGCAGCTAAAACGATCATTTCTGAAAGCACTGGTTCGTGACCGTGAACCAAAATATTCACTTCGGTCTCCGAAAGCACACCTAAGTTCACCTGTCCCCGAATGGGCGAGGGTGTACCGAACAGGATATCCTGCAGTTCGGTGGCGATCATGGAACCACCCCACCCGTCTGCCAGGGCGGTTCTGGAACCCTGTAACATGATATTGTGGTGATCCTGATCGACGCCCATATGGGTTCGGTGCAACATTTCGACAATTTCACGATCAATCCCACGGGGTGTCACCCCCAAATCGTTCCAGAGCTGTTGTCTGGATTCCGGGGCTCTCTTGACATATTTGACGGATCCCTCTTGTTTGCCGAACTCCGCCAATGCAGCCTGGGCCACATCACGCGTAATCTCTTCCGTCTGCCGTCCATCTGTGGTTATACCAAAAAATTGGGCCGTTTTTATCAGTTTCGATACATCTTTGATTCGATAACCGGCTTGTGGATTCTCTACAGCGACTAGCAATGCTTTGGCCACATCCCTCCCATGATCGGAATGGGCCGCGGCGCCCGAGGCAATCATCCGGGCAAAATTCCGCGCTGCAATCACCTCGGGTGTTGCGCCGCATACGCCCTTTTGGGGACCTTTCCCAGAAGGATTAATTCGGCAAGGTCCCATGAAACAAATCTTACAGCAAATGCCTAATTCACCGAATTTACAATATGGTCGCATCGCTTCTGCACGACGCCAAACCGTATCAGTCTTCTTTTCGTTCGATAGTCCTGCACCCTGCTTTTCCGGAATAACACGCTCCTGTTTCTTCTCACCCATATGGACCACTCTCCATCGTTTATGCAGCATATTTTTCTTTTAAAAGATCACTCACGTGTTTGGTTTGTTCCGAAACTTTTTCAGCCCGCTCAACCGGTACCGAACCCGTTCCACAACTCGCTGTGATCAGGGCATTTTGAAGAATCTTATCCCGCTCGATATTTTTGGCGATCAGCATATCGACCAGGGACTCAAATTTTGCCACCAGCGACTCGGTGGTCTCATCTTCGATTTTTTCCGAGGTCGGTACGATACCCCAGGCCAGGATGCCTCCGCGCTCCAGGAATGTTTTCATCTGCTCACCGTACAACGGAATCGTTTCGCCATAGTCATAGGCATCGAAATTGATGATGTCGACCCCGGCATCGATTGGAATCGTCCAATCTGTATTCCCGCAACAGTGAATCCCGGGGAGTCCCCCTTCGGTACGAATGGCTTCAACAACCTCACCGAGGTAAGCGACCACATCCTCCCGATGGACGCTCACATAAGTCGAAGAACCGAAAGCCGAGAGAATGGGTTCATCGATGAAACATATTCTCTTTTCAAACAGGGGACGAAATTTTCGTAACTGCCATCTGGCCTTCATGGCCGCATTCTTCACAACCACGTCCCGAAACATCTCATTGTAGTAAATAGCCCGTTTATTCTCATCGACGATTCCCAGACCCACGGTGATGGGACCGGTGACCTGCATTTTAAAATATTTCATTGCAGAGCGGTCTATTTGGTTCAACCGATTCTCCATCTCGGCAAGGCCATGCGCATATTCGGGAGAGATGGCAAAATAATCCAGGTTTTCGGTCAGTACATTTTGATAAAACTGTTCGAGGGCCTCCGTTGAATCTCCCCCCGTATTAAAATACATTCTTTCCTTGACAGTGTCCACGATAATGCAGGGCAGCCCTTCACTGTACTGAATTTCCATCTGCTCATGACAGGAAATTTTCGGCAGTTGGGGCCAAACCGGCACCTCCGGAAAGTAGTTCAAAATAATATCACAGGCAGCACCGGCCGTTGCGTGGGGAAAACTGCCCACCGATGTCGCTGCAAGGGAAGCATCAAATTTCATTTTCTTTATTTCCTGTTGTTTGTAAAATTATTGCCACTAAGTCTCAAAGACACAAAGAAGAAATAAAACTCAATTTTTGTTTTTACTTTGTGACTTCGTGTCTTCGTGGCTAATTAAACCTTTTATCACGATAACATCTTGAATTTTGAGTCAAGTTTTTTAACAGAGTACATACCTCAACGATGACTCGTCCCGCCGCTTGGCGGGATTATTTGTTTATATAGATCCTCAAAATTCTGATATAAATCGCCATCCAAACGTTCAATTGGAGAGACTCCGGACCTTTCAGCCTCTTTAATAATTTCTGAATTGGGGATAAAATCCATTGGATAATTGTCTTTTAACGCCTCCCTGATAAAAGTTTTATCTGACTCCGAAAATATCTTGTTCCCCACAATATAGAAATTGTTGAGTCCTATCTCTTTTCCAAATTGAACGATAGACAGAGCCGTAGCCATGCTGCTGGAAGAAGGTTCAACCACCACGATCATCAGATCGATTCCTTTTGCGGTTCCCCGGCCTAAATGCTCGATGCCTGCTTCCATATCCACAAGGACAAATTCATCACGGTGAAGAATAATATGGCTCAGCAAATGACGCAGGAAAACATTTTCCGGACAGGCGCAGCCCGAGCCACCCGCTTCGATGGCGCCCAGGACCAGAATGGACATCCCTTCAAACCGATAGCCGAACCTGTCACTCACATCGGAAACGTCGGGATTCAGTTTGAACATCTGCCCGAATTGTTTCAGTTTCGCCCCGGTACGTTCTTCAATCAAATCCGCCTGTTGGGAGATGGGAATGATGTTCTTGCGTTCGGGTTCAGGCACACCCAGTGCAGCAGCCAGATTGGCATCGGGATCGGCATCCACCGCCAGAACAGTCTTACCCGCCTTTTTGGCCATATGAGCCAAAATTCCAGCTATCGTCGTCTTACCGACACCACCTTTTCCTGTGATTGCCACTTTCATAACTCAACGAAAAAAAACACGTCGCCTCGATATACCGGATGAACGTGATTTTTTATCGATCCATTTTAAAATAATCTATAAAATATAAAAATTTTCATCAAGATTGCAAGGATTTTCTTTGGCCTTTTAAGTTCATGTTTTAGTGGGATGCGAATAGGCAAAGGAGTTGATCAGTGGCATATCCTGGGCGATCAGGATATAATATTAATCCATCTTATGACAATAAAAAGCCTTACGATGCATGACGCATACCATAACCCAAAATTTATTGCCTTACTTTTTCATGAAGCGGTTTCAATTATTTCTTTGTAAGCTATTAATATTATC
>CAZYTI010000687.1:0-3355 GCA_964650065.1 uncultured bacterium | reverse complement strand
TCCGACTCCTCTTCTAAATCGAATGCAGCGAGATGGGATTCGAATTCGGGTGTTCGAACCGAATCTCCGGGACTCTCTTAATAATGTGGAACGAATCTCCGGTTTGATTAACAAACATACCCGTCTCATTTTTATCAGCCATGTGACTTGCACCACCGGTCAGTTATTTCCTTTGAAGGAGATTGGACAACTAGCCAGGAGCCGTGATGTTTGGTTTGCCGTGGATGGCGCACAGGCCGTTGGCAGCATGCCCATGGACATCGTGGATTGTAACGTCGATTTTTATACGTTCAGCGGACACAAATGGACCCTGGGCCCAAAGCGCACGGGTGTGTTGTATGTTCGCCATGCCTTGCTGGATACACTACGGCCCATCACCATGGGTGCATATTCCAATGGAGGATATGATATCCACAAAAGGGAAATGAAACTGGAGCCCACCGCTCAGAGATACGAATACGCCACCCAGAACGAAATGCTTTTCTGCGGCCTGGAGGCGGGCGTTGCATTTGTGAAAACCGTCGGTCTGGAAAAAATACGGGAACACAATAAAACTTTATCTGAACAATATTATACAGAATTGAAAAGCATCCCCGGGATAAAGGTGATCTCCCCCGATGAAGAAAAATACAGAACAAGCATGATCACATTTATCTCCGGAACGCATAGTACACGAAAAATGGCCAACGAACTTTCCAACAGAAGGGGAATACGTGTACGCCACGTGCCCGAAGTGGGTTTGGAAGGTTTACGGGTATCTTTCCATGTGTACAACAATGCAAATGATGTGGGGCGGATTATTGAGGAACTCAAGAGTCTGATTTAACATTCCATTTTTCACAACACATCATTTACCAGAAACCAGCAACCAGTAGCCAGTAACATCTGGATAAAAGATCTATATGTGAGACTTTTCCAAATGGAGTACGTATGAAAATACGTGAAGCAATAGAAAATATACATTGGGTTCAATATCCGGAGAACTCGCCCCCAGTGGTCGAAACCGTCATTTCGGAAATACTGACAATCGCTTCGAAGGATGCAAGCCGTAGTGAGGCGACTGCTCCCGTCAAATTCAAATCCGGACAATTCTATGTTGCTGTCCTCCCGGTTTCCCAAATGAAAGATCTGGGAATCGAGATAAGGCATAATAAAGAAGAGATTGCCTATCTCCAAATCAGGGAAGATGGATCTGGTTTTCTCATTGCATCCCGTTCCCATTACCTCTATTCCTTTGCCAATACACTTTGGCATGATACCTTGGAAGAGGATGTCCAGAACTACGAAAAGGGAAAAATGTTTGTCCCTTCTTTTAACTGGAATAGAATCTCTTATGATTTTTTTCTCACACAGGAAGGTCGAATTCAACATGGCCTCGACCCTTCATCCTACATACACGAATTGGCACGTCTTGGTTTTACCCACATAGAAGTCAATGGCCTGGCCTTTCCCATGGGACTGGAAACGGGCCCCAAAGGTGAAACCTATCCCATGTTCTACACTTATTGCCCGGCGCTGGATCAATTTGTCTCCAGTTCGTTGAATAAGGGGCTCTATCCGGAATATTATCTGTCTGCAAATTTGAGTCGATTGAGGACCAATGCAGAACTGGCCGTTAAGTACGGACTGACACCCGGACTCCTCTGCTTTGAACCCCGTTCCGTTCCCGAACGGTTCTTCCACCGCTATCCCATGCTCCGGGGGGCTCGGGTCGACCACCCCTTTCGAAGCTTTAAACCCCGATACAACATGACCGTTACCCATCCGTTGGTACAGGGACACTATGCCGAAATGATGACAAAACTCATGGAAGACATACCTGAACTGGGTTTTCTCTCCATCTGGACCAATGACAGCGGTGCCGGATTTGAGCATACCCAATCCCTCTATGTGGGTCGAAATGGAGGCCCCTATCTGATCCGGGAATGGAGAAGCGATGAACAGATCGCACAGCTCGCCGGTGAAAACGCATTACGCTTTTTCCGTCTACTCCGGGATACCGGCCGCGCCGTCAATCCTGATTTTAGGGTGATGACACGTATGGAATCTTTTTACGGGGAGCACGACGTCCTGTGGCAGGGATTGGAAGACGGTATTGATGTTGAGACTGCGTCTCTCATTGCCAGAGGATGGGACATGCCATATACCCACCCCAATTACCCGGATTCCAACGACATCAATGCGGGCACGGTCTATCAGGATCGGTTCGATATAAAAGAAAAGGAAAAGAAGGCTGAGCTGGAAAAGACGGGCGCCAAATCCCATTTTTACTTTACCGTCGGCCCCCACTCCATGTTTGAGCCCCTGTTAGGCATACCCTATCCCAACTTAACCTTTGAAAAACTACACCTGTTGCATTTAAACGGTGCAGATTGCCTGGCCCATTGTGGAGGCACCTTTCCTCCGGAACATGTCCCCTACAATGTCAATCACGAAGTGGTACGCAGATATCAATGGAACCCCGGCATAGATGGGCAAGATCTTGTCAAGCAAATTGCCTCTCAATGGACTGATGAGGATTATCTCTCGCCCTTGTTGGAAGCGTGGCAACTCACGGAAAAAGCCATTTTGGCATTCCCCAATGTCACGCCTCTCTATTCTGCATTTGGTTTTACATGGTATCGGTTGTGGGTACGTCCCTTGGTGCCGAATATCGAAAAAATACCTGCGGATCAGAGAGCTTACTATGAAAATTTTATGTGTACCACGCCCCACAATCCCAACAATGTGGACCTGAGTAGAGATGTCCTGTTTCAGCTCACGACATCAGAGAAGTGTCGAAAGGCTTTGCATCGCATCGACGAAAATGTATGGTCACCATTGGACAAGGCCATTGGCATACTGGCCGATATTCTTGAAGATCCAAACCGACGACTCAAGGACGACAACATCATTATAGATCAGTACATCCGTTTAAATGCGCTCCGTTGTTGGTTTATGACACAGCGCAATGTGGCCGCCTGGATTACAGGTGTCCATGGTTATCTGGAGACCACAGATCCAGCAGAAAAGAAAAAGTGTCGGGCCTTACTCAAAGAGATGATGGAAAAGGAGATTGAGAACACCGAGGAATTGGCACGTCTCCTGAATTCCGGAATCCCATTCATGGCCATGACCGACCTGGGTGAGACGCCTCTGATTCATGGCAGTAATCTAAGCGACCTTTTGCCCAAACGTATCCTACTGATGCAGGAGCACATGGAGGATGAACCCTTTATTGATCATGATTATATGATGAGGAAGGCAGGAGAGATTATTTTTTAACAGCGGGAATCATTTTAAAAAAATGTATCGATTAAGAAATGATTCAATGTGCCGAGTTTAAACTTAGCTTTTACCATTCAGCTGCTAAAAA
>CAZYTI010000686.1:804-3357 GCA_964650065.1 uncultured bacterium | reverse complement strand
ATCACCATGTGACATTCTCCGCACCTGATTGGGGGGGTGTTGTCGATGTGCTTTTTATGGTAACCGATCCGGCAGGTGCGTCGGATACCCTCACGGTGAAAGTCACAGTAAACTGGCCTGTCTCGGTTGATGCTTTAAAAAATCAGCTTCCCGAGAGGTTCTCTCTGAGACAAAACTATCCCAATCCGTTCAATCCCCGGACAAAGATGATGTTTGGACTACCCAGTACAAGCGATGTCCTGATCGAAGTTTTCAATCTTAAAGGAGAAAAAGTCGAAATCCTCTTCCAGGGCAGAAAACCGGCAGGGTATCATGCTTTGGTCTGGGAGGCATCGACACTTTCTGCAGGACCCTATTTTATCAGGATGCAGGCGGGTAAATTTATACGGGTGAGAAAATGTCTTCTTCTCAAATAGTGAAGGCATGATATATTTAACGTGAATTAAAACAGATTGACCTTGAAAATGATAAAATATTTCGTTAATTTATTTGGTGATTGAGTAAGCAAAATCGAGCTGTTTTTCGATTGGACACGGTTGAAGGAGTAGAATATGACACTTGATGAAAGATTGGAAAATGTAGTAGTAATCGGGGCCGCGGGTAAAATGGGGAGTGGTATTGTACTGCTGTTGGCCCAGGAGATGGCAAAATTAAAACTTCAAAATCCCGAAAAGGGTTACCATTTATACGCTGTAGACTTATCGGAAAAAGACCTGGACGGATTGATGGCATACCTGACCGCCCAGGCTACGAAAGCCGCAGAGAAAGGATGCGTCATGCTCCGGGAACTCTACCGGGACAGGGCAGATCTTGTGGAGAATTATGACATCATAGCTCAATTCACTCAGGATGTTTTGAGCGTCATCCGTCCAACGACCGATCTGGTAATGGCCCAAAATGCCCACATGGTCTTTGAGGCCATTGTGGAAGATGTCAATGTCAAAAATAAGATTCTGAAATTTCTGAACGATCAATGTTCACCAAATACCTACTATTTTACCAATACCTCTTCAATCCCCATACACATTTTAGACGAGGGCGTCGGTCTGGATGGACGTATCATAGGGTATCATTTTTACAATCCGCCGGCAGTACAAAAACTGGCCGAGCTTATTCCAGCCAAGACCACAAAACAGGATCTGGTGGAAATCTCCCATGCTATTGCGAAAAAACTGCGTAAGAAAATCATCCCTTCCAACGATGTAGCGGGATTTATCGGAAATGGCCATTTCATGCGAGATATTCTTCACGCGACCGATGAGGTCAGCAGGCTTTCTGATACTTTTTCTTTGGTTGAAGCTATCTACGCAATGAATAAAGTCAGTCAGGACTTCCTCATTCGACCCATGGGCATATTTCAACTGGTCGATTATGTCGGTGTCGAAGTATGTCAGCTCATCATGAAGGTGATGTCCACCTATATATCCGGACTCGACATGGTAAGTGATTTGGTCAACCAAATGGTTGAAAAGGAGGTCGTCGGTGGCCAGTATCCTGATGGAAGCCAGAAAGATGGATTTTTGAAATATGAGAAGAATCGTCCATCAGGTATTTATGACATCGAAACAGGCACATACAACATGTTCGATACAGACGGTTGGACAGAGGGAGTGGATGAGAAGCTTGGACCGAAACCGGAAGGATGGGCGCCCTGGCGAAAACTCTTAATGGATCCCAACAGAGAAGACAAATTAAGGATTTGCTTCAATCATTTGAAGCAAATGGATACCTTGGGTGCGGATCTTGCCAAGATCTATTTTAGAAAATCCAAGGAAATTGGAAACGAATTGGTGAGAGATGGCGTCGCGAACACGATTGAAGACGTGAATGGGGTGTTATCCAATGGGTTTTATCATTTATACGGACCCGTCAATGACTATATGGTTTAATGGAGGTTCATAGATGAGCAATTTACGAAAACCGATTTATTTTACTGCGGGATACAATACAATATCCTTTGGATCGGGAAGAAAAGAGTTCCATCCCAAGAAACCCCGACCCGGTTTAGAGCACTACATTACTGAAGCCGGTAAAGGTGTGCTGGAACAAATCAATGATCCCAATCAAATAGATGAAGGCGTTATCGGCAATTTCATGGCGGCCCGGTTCAATAGGCAGGGTAATCTGGCCAGCCTCATGGTCAATATTCATCCTTCCTTTGAGTTGAAGCCCATGGTTCGGGTTGAAGGGGCGTGTGGTTCGGGGGGGCTCAGCCTGACAACGGCCGTAAAGACCGTCCTCTCTGAAATGGCCGATATTGTACTCAGCCTGGGCGTTGAGGTTCAGAATCCGGTCAAAGCCATTTATGGTGCGGATATTTTAGCGGGTGCCGGTCATTATGCCGGTGAACGAAAAGCAGGCCATGCTTACTTTTTTCCTTCCAAATTTTCTGACAGAGCAGGTGCGTGCTATGAAAAATTTGGAAAGGAAAGGACTCGGGAGGCCATGGCCCGGTGGTTTGAACAGGCCATTTTAAACGCCAGAAAAAATTCCAAGGCCCAGGAATACCACAACAGTATTGATGATTTATTCACGGCGGGCATGACACCCCCA
>CAZYTI010000686.1:0-794 GCA_964650065.1 uncultured bacterium | reverse complement strand
CAAGTCCCAAGATGTTTTGTGACCACATCAATGTTTACGACTGTTCAAAAGTATCCGATGGTGCATCTGCGCTTATCGTTGCATCCGAGGAAGGACTCGCGAAAACAGGGATACCCAAATCAAAAGCAGTCGAATTAATCGGATTCGGTGTTGCCGTGGCCGACTTGACCAAACCACCCATTGATCAGACCAGGATGACCACAGTGGGTGCTGCGGTTAAAAAAGCCTACGCGAGCGCAGGGATTGGTCCATCAGATGTGGGTGTTCTCGAAGTGCACGACTGTTTTACCATAGGTGGCATTCTGGAATTAGAGGCCGCGGGATTTGCGGAATATGGGAAAGGTGTAGATTTTGTTCTGGATGGAAAGACAAGAGCCGATGGCGAAATACCGACCAATGCAACGGGTGGTCTCATCGGTTTTGGTCACTATACGGGCGGAACGGGTGTGCGACAGGCAGTAGATATCATACATCAGCTCACGGGTCAGGCGGGTGATTGCCAGGTCAATGTGCCCGGTGATCGTCCCTATGGATTGATGATCAGCATGGGTGGCAATGATCGTACTGTCGTGTCCTGTGTTTTTAAGGCAGTTGATTGAGGATGCCGTGAATAATACTTTCCGAACCGAATATTGAAGAGGAATATATGGAAGGAAATCGGCTCATCTCGGCGATGTCGGATGAAACCCATGAAAATTTCAGGTTAGAGATACAGGCCTTCGTAAAAGAACACGTTGCTCCGAAAGCGGCAGAACTTGAGGCCAGGGAGGAATTCCCATGGGAGATCATACGGG
>CAZYTI010000685.1:0-3357 GCA_964650065.1 uncultured bacterium | reverse complement strand
TATCCGAAACCGCAGATCAGTGGTTCCCTGGAGACTTGTTGATAGAGGAACATAGATTCCACCTGCGAAGAGAATACCCAACTCGGATAAAATCCAATCAATCCGTCCCTCAGAGAGAAGTACAACGCGATCGCCCTTCTTAAGACCCAGGACGACGAGACCCGATGCTATCTCTGCCACGATCTCAAAGGAAGCTCGATAGGAAATAGATCTGTATTCTTCATCACTTTTTTCCCAGATCATGGAATTATCGGGAAATCGACGAACACTCTGATGAAAAAGATCGATTAGCGTTCTTTGCATGGCCCACCTGATTTCATTCTCTTGTAATGCCTCGAATTTTCAAAAAATACGAAAATTGAAAAGGTAATGCAAGGAGAATTTGAGATTTTGAATTGTGCCCTTCCTTTACCATATTTCAGGTCATGTCATCAAATTAAAGATAACATGCAAACCAAGCTTGAATTGAAGGAATAAAATCGGCTGATACTCGGCCTCTGTTGCACAAAAACCAGCCACCACTCCACAATATTCTTTTTCAGATAATCTATATGTAGTATTTTTTGTTACAAAATAACAACAACTTGCGTCTGCTTTATAAATTCTAAAGATAAACGAATAATTTGGCATAACAATTGCAATATCCAATGACAGAAATAAGGAGGCTTTCCCAATGACAATTCCGAAACAATCGCCATGAAGATTTAAAATCAAGGGGTGCTGGTAAGGGGGTTTTCAAAATACAAAATTGGGACGACTCCAAAAAATTAACAAGAAATATATTCCTCTATCATCTCTACTCCTCCGAAGGTCGCTGGATCGTAAGACTCAGCGACCTTATTTATTCTAAGAGGTCCAACAACATTTTTAGCTCACTCACAAGCACGCTTCATTGAGAATTCCTCTCTGACATGTAGAAAATTTTTCCTTCCCATCGGCAGGATTGTCCTCCCCCAACCAATGATGCTCTTGTCTCATGAAATGGATTAAGTATTGTATGCCTTTGTAATAATTTTAATAACAACGACTTACAAGGATACAAATGATTTGGCAATTTCACTACATTCTGCCCCAATATCCATTGATTTTTGGTCTAAATTTTGCCTTTATAATGCGATAAACACTATCATAGATCATGGCTATGCAGAAATTATACATCAAAATATTAGTCGTTTTCATACTCTTCATAATCAAACCACGCTTTGCCTGGTCCGATTTTCCTCAATACAGCAACAATCCTTTTTCATTCCCCGTTGCAGAACCTATTGATGGCTGGGGTTCGAATATACTCGTTGTCGATCTCAACGGGGATGGTCTTCTGGATTTTTCATTCCTGTCACCCACCAAACTCTACGCTTACGATCATTATGGCTCAAAACTCTGGGATGCTTTCGTCAACAATCAGGGTCATAATCATGGTACGAAACACGGTGCTGCAGATATCGATGGAGACGGTAACGTAGAAATCGTGGTCATAATAAATGCAAATCAAGTCGCTATATACAATGGACCCGATGGAGCCCTCGAAAATACGATCGATGTTTCCGTGGGAACCAATCAGGTCCTTGCCCATGTTGCTGTGGTGAATTTCCGAGGAGAGGGCGATAGAGACATTCTCATCCAGACGATGGATCAATCCGCCGAGGGTCCCCATTACTACATTAACCGAACGCTCATTGCCATGAGAATGGACACCCGGTCTGAGATGTGGAGAGTGGAACAGGACAATGACACAGGCAATGGTTATTATGAGGGATATTGGGGAATGGGACATGGATCATTTCAATGTGCCGATGTAGATGAGGATGGAAAGGACGAGGTTGTGGGCGGCAATATGATTGATGATGATGGAACCGTTATAAATTTAGGCTATCCAGCCTGGTGGGTGGACTTACACTACAGTGGATATATGGATCACTTCGATGCCATTTCCATCGGTGATTTTCGACCGGACCTGCCGGGTCTGGAATGGATTCTTACCGAAGAAGACGGATCCGGACAGTCCGAATATAATACGGTCCTGATGAGCAGAAACGGAGTGATTTGGAGTAGAGAGACATCACTGTTTACTCAAGAATTGGAGCGGGAGCCTCAAAACGTGGCTGTCGGTAATTTTGATCCCGGCAGATCGTTCATAGAAATATGGAATCGCTCCAGATTCGGAGGAGATGTTTCTCAACATCCCTGGATATTTGATATAAACGGAAATCAATTCTCCGATTATGATATGCTCAGCACCCTTCCGGCGGGCTTCAACACCCACCCCGATTACGGAAACAGAGAAGGCGTGGAGGTGATTTGGACCATCGACTGGGCAGGGACAAAAAAGGAATACATTGCAGCCAAGGCCAGGCATGTCGATGGAAATGTGGGTGTATTCGATGCAGTTACAGGACAGGAGATTTGGAGCACCGTGGATGTCAATCCTCAAGTCAGGGCATCGGCCATATATGTGGCAGATATTGCTGGAGACGGTCGTGAAGAAATCGTCCTCTACGATGAGAACGATGGAAGAATAAAGGTCTACTGGAATCCAGAACCGAACACCAATCAGCCCAAGCCAAACAAATGGGATGCTCCCCTTTACCGGCGATTAAAGCAAAATTGGAATTACTACTCCCCTGGAGGCTATTCCTACAGTCAATATCCACTCATCTCTGATATCACGGTAAACGACATAACACCAGGATCAGCCGGCATCTCCTGGCAAACCGATGTCGAATCGGATACTCGGATTCAATATGGTGAAACGAGCGAATACGGTTCACAGACAAATTTAGATGTAAACCTCACCACTTCACATACAGTTCAATTGACCGATTTAGAACCCAATACAGTCTACCATTTTCGAGTGGAATCCAGGAATGCATATGGACAGTTGGGATTCTCTGCATATAGTGATGAATTGGTCACCCTGGAACTGGCCACACCCGCCGTCGTCCAGGCAACCGACCATAATTTCAAGAATCTTCAATTGACCTGGACGTCCTCCCCGGGTGTAATCGAATACAACGTCTATCGTGATATATATCCATATTTTAATCCGGATCAGATGGGAGGCACCAATCGTATCGGAACTTTTGTGATAGATCAGGACATAATGCAACCGGATATCCAGTGGATGGACGAATCAGAGATTGTTGGGGATTGGCAGACAAATTTCTTTTATCTCGTCACAGCCACCAGCGGCATTCACGAGAGCAATCCAACTGAACCTGTGGGCGAGTTTGATTATCCATTGATTACGACACCGACCACCGATTTTAATGAAATCGCCCTCCCCCTCAACATGCCAGACATCTCCACTGCTGCAGATCTCATGGCGATGATACCCGGCTGTAACTCCGTGGCCCGTTG
>CAZYTI010000684.1:0-3362 GCA_964650065.1 uncultured bacterium | reverse complement strand
TATTGAAGTCCGTAAGTTTATTGACACATTGGATCTTTTGACACAGGCCCTCATGGATGAGGCCGAAGTCCTTTACAATCAGTCGGGCACCGCGGATGTGCGGGAAGCTTGCCGTCGAAGCCTGGCTTTTTTAGGGGTTGCGAAAAAATTACTCAGGGGAGAAAATGCAACTGTGTCAGAATCTGTCACTGCACTGGTGGATTCGGAACTGGTTCTCATTTCGGATCATGCCGGTTTTGAGATGTCACCCATTTTTGGGTCCTCTTCCGCCCTGGACTATAGTCAGTTTCATCCCCGGGGTCACTATACGAAGAGTGATGACCTGAAAGCCTATTTCAAGACCATGATGTGGTACGGCTTAACGATCTTTACCATGGAATCGCAGAAATTTGGCGATCTGGCCCGCCGTCACACCCTCCAGGCCCTGATGTTCACCCAGGCGATCTACACTTTGGAAAAACAGGGTCAGTCACTTCTCGCTTTATGGTCAACCATCTATGAACCCACGGTATTCTTCGTTGGAAAGAGCGACGATCCCAACATAAAGCATTATAAAACCATCGGCGAAGAGGTCTATGGTCCCGATTTTCTCTCCCTGTCTCCGGATCTGATGGCCGATGTGACTTTGCTCGAGCAATTCATGACCGAAGCCCAGAAGCTTCAGGAACCCAAGATACCCAACTGGATCTATGGTTCCTTGGTCACATTTAAAGGCTTTCGTTTCATGGGTCAACGGTTTATTCCCGATTCCTACGTGTTTGCTCATCTGGTCCTGCCCGAGGTTTCAGGACGATATTTCCCCAAGGGTCTGGATATCATGGCCATTTTAGGATCGGACAGAGCTTACACATTGCTCGATTCTCTCTATCATGAAACAACGTATGGTAATTATCCGGAAAAGATGGCCGAATTCAAAACGGAATTTTCCGGTTTTTCACCGGCCCAGTGGGCCCAGAACCTGTACTGGAACTGGCTCTACTGTCTCATGCCATTGCTCTATCAAAAGGGAGAAGGATATCCCCGTTTTATGCAAACCTTAGCCTGGGCAGACAAGGAATTGATGACTGCCCTGGCCTCCTGGGCTGAACTGAGGCATGATACCATACTCTACGCGAAACAGAGTGGGACGCCCTGTTGTGTTCCACCCGGTCCGCCCAGGAGTTATGTAGAACCCAATCCCCATCTCTATGCCCGTCTGGCGAGTCTGGTCCGTTATACCCGGGAAGGTCTGGAATCTTTCGATCTACTCCTGGAGGGGTACGAGGATAAGTTGGATCTATTCGAGAATCTGCTTCTTTTTCTGAGAAACATGGCCATTAAAGAACTGGAAAACGTTCCAATCACAGATCAGGAGTATGAAGACATCTTCTGCTTTGGCAAAGTGATGCGCAATCTGGTTTCTGTGGTCAAGGATCCGGATAAACCCTGGGAAATGGAGGCCGATGATATGGCCGTGGTCGCAGATGTACATACCGATTCCAATACGGATCGATGTCTGGAAGAGGGTGTGGGCTATCCCCTGGAAATTTTTGTCATTGTCAATGAAGGGGGAATTCCCCGTGTCACCCGGGGTGCCATATTCTCATACTATGAGTTTCTCCAGCCCATTGCCGATCGGCTCACCGATGAAGCCTGGCGAGAGATGTTAACAAGTGACGCTCCACCTGAACTGCCCGTCTGGGCCGGCCATTTCATGGATGTCCCTTCTATAAAACCGGAACTGATCTCCTTCTCTCCGGACAATCTTTTCAATAAAGAATTTACACCGGTGAAACCTGGAGGTGGGCATCCGAGTCCGACCCGGGTTTATCTCCATCAGAACCATCCCAATCCCTTTAATCCCGAGACCACAATCCGTTATGAGATTCCCAAACAGGATCATGTCACCCTGACTGTATACAATCTGCTGGGCCGTAAAGTGGTCACACTTTTCCAGGGTGATCAACCGGCCGGATTCTACACCATCACTTGGAATGGAAGAGACATGCTGGGTAGACCAGTTTCCAGTGGTGTTTACTTGATCGCGTTGACCACCAGACAAATCATACAAACACGGAAGATGTTCCTGATGCGTTAATAAAAGGTTTATAGGAGTCAATCATGTTCAAAAAATTGTCTTTAACAGTTATCATGGTTTCTTTCCTGTTACCATTATATTGTACCCGGGATTTCTCCATATTACCAGATGTTGAAGTGCCGAGTCGCCCATTGACGTCACTGGAAAAGCAGTTGGCCGAATCGGGAAACACGTTTGGTTTTCAACTATTTAAGGAAATCGTCATGGAACGTCCCGATTCCAACATTTTCATTTCACCGTTGAGTGTCTCCTTTGCCCTGGGCATGACATACAACGGTGCGGCAGGAGCCACTGAGGATTCCATGCGAACCACACTGGGTTTTGCGGATTTATCCAAGGAACAGATCAACGAAACGTATCAAAGCCTGATGACCTTTCTCACCGGATTGGATCCCAAAGTCCAATTCCAGATCGCCAACTCGATCTGGTATCGTCTCGGATTTCATGTGGAGCAGCCTTTCATCGATATCAATCAGACCTATTTTGATGCCGAAGTCCGGGGATTGGATTTTACGGCTCAAGAAGCTTTGGACACCATCAACAATTGGGTCTATGATAAAACGTATGGTAAGATTGAAGAAGTCATCGATTTCATCCATCCCCTCACGGTGATGTTTCTCATCAATGCCATATACTTCAAGGCAGACTGGACGGTTCAATTCGATCCTGATCTCACACGGGATGAGCCATTCATAAAAGATGATGGTACAGGTGTGATCAGTAAAATGATGGTGAAGGAAGGAGATATTCAATATTTTGAAACGGATGATTTCCAGGCTGTCGATCTGCCATACGGCAACGGCCAGTTCAGCATGACCATTCTTCTCCCGAAACCGGATAAACGTGTAAATGATCTTATCGATGCGATATCCCCTGAAGACTGGACCCAGTGGATGACCTCCTTTTCCACCCAAAATGTACATTTGAACATGCCCCGCTTCAAGGTGGAATTTGAAATGAAATTGAATGATGTCTTAAAAGCATTGGGAATGGGCATCGCGTTTTCCGGGGCGGCTGATTTTTCCAATATAAACAGGGATGCAGAACTTTTTATCAGTCTGGTTTTACACAAGACATATGTGGAGGTGGACGAGGAAGGGACTGAAGCTGCGGCGGTGACGGTCGTGGAACTCAGGGAATTTTCCTCTGGGGTCACAACCATGGTACTCAACCGTCCTTTCATCTATGTCATTCGGGAGCGGGTATCGAATACGATAGTATTTATGGGGAAAATGAGTGATCCTTCTGAAGGTTGAATATACTTAATGAATAGACAAACCACGGA
>CAZYTI010000683.1:0-3364 GCA_964650065.1 uncultured bacterium | reverse complement strand
AGTCATAATATGTCTGGGACTGCTTTCGTTGAAGTGTGGGGGATCTTCCCAATCTGTAAAACTGGGTGAATGCCCATTAACCATTAATGTAGTGGCAGAGGGAGACGGTTTCGATGGATTCGCCAATGTATACATCGATGGCAAATTTATCGGTGCCACGGACAGCAGGTCTCAAATGCTGCGCGTCAACCTGAGGAAGGGTGAGTATACCATCATCGTCGTCGCCGATGGATTCAAACCCTGGAAGGGTAAAATTCTCCTCTTAGGAAAAGATTACAAGCAAAGCGCCCTTGCCCGCCTGAAAAAGCCCGAACCCGAGAAAAACAACCCCATAAAATGAAAGGGTAGTCCGGCTTCCCCTCTTGATTGATTTTAATGGATTTAAAAGTGTATTTCCACGATCGGATTAAGGACTCTGGATTGAAAATCCGAATCCTTTTGTGGTCCACGAGAATAATCTCGTGACACTTCAGATCGTTCTGAATATAAATTGTGTAATATAAATAATATTAATAATTTCTCTGTGTGCTCTGTGGTTAATTTTTACAATAGGATAATAATTGAAAGGAGTCAGTAATGAAATCCATGAAACCGATCATTTGGACATTATTGGCCGTATCACTAACTGCTTGCTTTGTTCTTTTCGCCCACACGAAATCAATACCGAAATCTGACGAAAATCAGATCAAGAGCGAAGACAAGCTGGTCGTCCTGTGGACCAGCGGTGACCGGGACCTGGCCATAAAGATGGTATTCATGTATACCTATAATGCCAAGAAGAATAAATGGTGGGACGACATCCTCCTCATCGTATGGGGTCCTTCCTCCAAACTGTTGTCGACAGACCAGGAATTACAGGACTATGTTAAAAGAATGATGGGAGAGGGTGTCATCATAAAAGCCTGTAAAGCATGTGCCGACATGTATGGAGTTTCCCAAGAAATCGAAGATTTAGGGATCGAGGTCAAATACATGGGAGTAGATCTCACCAATTATATCAAGGACGGTAGACACATCCTAACCTTGTAATTTTCTTTATGCCTTCGTGACTCGGTGGCATTCATATTTTCCAAGCGATTAACAAAGGAAACGCCATGACGACATCAGAACATTTCCAGGAAGGCCTCGTGGAATCAAACGGTACGCAACTTTACTACAAAGCTTTCGGAGAGGGTGAGCCCGTCGTCATACTCCATGGCGGACCTGGTTTTGATCATCTCCATATACTGCCTTTCAAGCAACTCTCAGATAATTTTAAGGTTATTTTTTATGATCAGCGCGCAACGGGTCGCTCTACAGGTGATGTCAATGAGCATTCAATCACCGTCGAGAATTTCGTAGATGATCTGGAATGCATACGCAAAAAATTGAATCTGGGAACGATACACCTGATTGGGCACTCGTGGGGATCTCTTCTGGCAATGGTTTACGGTATGACATATCCCGATCATCTGAAATCATTGTTCTTGCTCGCCTGTTATGGGAGTTCCGAAGTCTTTGGACCCTATTTCCAGAATATCCAAAAAAGGACGTTACCTCAAGACGGCCTCGCAATGAAAGAAATGGAAGCATCCCAGGCGTTCAAAAATAAAGAAGTTGAAGCTATACAAAAGTATTTTCAAGTAGCAGTAAAATCGATGTTTAATAATCCACAGGCAGCGAAGGAAATGGATTTCATCATACATAAAAATACAGCCCTGAATCAAGGAACTGTAAGTGGATTATTAATGAATAATATCGGCGATTTTGATAACCATGCGAAGTTGTCCATCATTAAATGCCCCACATTGGTTATCCACGGAGATTCCGATCCATTGCCCATCAAGGCGGCATACAGAGTCCACAAAGCCATCCCCCAGTCCAAATTCGTCATCCTTCAGGATTCAGGACATTTCATGTTCATCGAATCTCCCGAGGCCCTGTTTTCGATCATTGGAGATTTTATCAGAGACGAGCATTCGGTGACCACATCAATACCGAATGGATTAATGGGACAACTCGAATAGGAGATCGTGAAGCTTCGTCTCCAACTGATAAATACTTGTCGCTGGTCCCTGGTTTCTGGTAAATAATAAAGTTTAAAGCATTAATTTTATCATATCAGAGGTTTTACTGAAGGAAATAATGAATCGTCGGTATGGGGCAGAAAAAGGGCCGCACTGTACTGATCCATATAATTGGATTCGGAACTCAGATCGACATAGGTGATGCTGGTGGATATGTCCTGAATACGTTGCCGATGCTCTGAATAGAGTAACGACAGATAGGCCCCCAATAAAGAAGTGTTCCCCAAATAGATAAAACGTTCCGGCGAAATATCGGGAAACATGCCCATGGCAATGGCCTTCTCGATGTTCAAAGTATGTCCAAACCCCCCACCCACATAAATATTTTCAATATCTGTATATTGAAGCCCGATGTTTTTCAAGAGCAATGCACATGCAGAATAAATGGCGGCCTTGGCGCGCATGATATTCATGATATCTTGCTCACAAATATAGACGGGTTCACCATGGACTGTCTGGTTGCCCTGATACAGGGTAAAAACCCTGTCCTTCCCCATCATCTGCAGGGCGGGAAGAGATAAATCTTCATTAAATTTGCCGTCCCGACCGACCACTCGATTCAAGAATAAACCGGCTACCAATTCGATCAAACCGGAGCCACAGATACCTTTCGGTTTACCGTCTCCCATAATTCGACAGGTGAATTCCATACCGCCGTGATGTATTTCCACTGAGTCGATGGCCCCTTCCGCTGCCCTCATCCCACACCGGATCCCCACACCTTCGAATGCCGGACCCGCGGAACAGGCACAGCCGATCATCCAGTCTTCCCCGGAAATGACCATCTCCCCGTTGGTACCAATATCGATGAAAAGATCAACACCATGTCGTTCTCTCATGGCATCGACATACAAAAGACCGGAAGTGATATCCCCGCCTAAGTAACTGCCTACACTCGGCGTAAAGTATAAAATACCATTCGGGTGAATCCCGACACCTACTTCTTCTGCAAGGTATTGAGGAATCTGTTTTACCGCAGGCGTGTAGGGATCTTCTCGAATGTATTTGGGATTAATGCCCAACAGGAGATGGATCATGGTGGTATTGCCGGAAAAGACACCACTATGGATTTCATCCGTGGGGATATCATGTTTTGAAGTCAATTGCTCGACGAGTCGATTTATCGTACTGACGATCCGTTGGTTGAGTTCATGGAGATGATCTTGCTTCTGGGAATATACGATCCGGGAGATGACATCTGCACCACAGTCGATCTGCTCATTATAAGAAGACACCGTGTCCAGAATGTCTCCCGAATTCAAATCCACCATCTGCAGGGCAACCGTGGTCGTACCCAC
>CAZYTI010000682.1:0-3365 GCA_964650065.1 uncultured bacterium | reverse complement strand
GTTGAAGGAGATTCAGTCTCAGGAGGGCTGAAAGGTCCTGATAGGCTGGGATTTCGGTCACCACGGAACGTTCGCCAATGATTTTGGCAATTTCCACTGCGTCCTGAGGGGGCACACCGATGATGAGCGTCACCGGATAGAACAGGTATCCCAACAGCCCTTTCAATGTCCAGTCAATATTCAATCCAAGCAGTTGATTGATCCAGTTGCCGATACCACCCAGAATGACATCCGCCAGAGCGACCAATCCGAGAAAGGCCAGGAGCAGGGCACAGATGCCCACGATGAGCTTGACACCTGCATAGGCATTGTTGATGATGGCCTCAAGGATATTGCTCTCTCGCGTGTATTCGGGTTTGACGTGCCGTCCCAGGGTTTCGGGTTTCTCCGTTTCGGGTAGAATGATTTTTGACATGACCAGGGCCGCCGGTGCGGATAATATGGATGCGGATACGAGATGACCGGCTATAGCCGGGAAATAGTCCTGGAGGTTGAAGACATAGATGGCCATGACATTGGAAGCCACTGTGGCCATGCTCGCCGTGAGAATGGTCGCGAGTTCAGAGCGGGTCATTTTTTTTAGGTGTGGCCGAATGGTGAGGGAAGACTCGGCACCCACAAAGATATTGGACGAAGCGCACAGGGATTCGGCTCCACTGATCCGCATGAGGGTAGTAAAAATATAGGCAAAACCCCGTATCAGGAAAGGCATGATCTTTAAATAGTATAAAATGCCCATCAAGGAGGCAAAAAAGATGATGGTCGCCAATCCCTGGAAGACGAGAAAATAACCCAGGGATGGTTCTCCGTTTTCTCCTGTTGTGCCGGGCGGCAGGGCCAATCGACCAAAGAGAAAGCGGGTGCCGGCAGAGGCACTATCCAGCACCTTGATGACCAGGTCATTGATTAATAAAAATATCTTAGCCCCGGCAGGTACGACAAAGATAAAGAAAGCGAAAAAGAGTTGTAGACACACTCCCCAGATGATTAACCGCCAGTTCATCTGCTTCTTTTTGCTGGAAAATAGCCAGGCCAATCCGAGAAGAACAAAGATGCCCGCAAGACTCACGAGGTTGTAGGTTTCCATTTGTATTTCCTTTTGCAGTTATACTAATCGTATTTTGCCACGAATGGACACGAATTAACACAAATCATTTTGGAATTTGGGTCATTGGTCATTGCCCGCCTTAATATAATCACCATTTTAAATTTGTGACTATTCGTGTTCATTCGTGGTTGAAATCTTTAAAATTCTCCTTGCAATCCGACAATAAAAGTCCGCGTGGGCATTAGATTGCTCTCCATGGGAGCATAATTATACTGCAGAAGGTTTTTGATGCCCAATTTGAGGGTCAGGTGCCATAATTCGTAAGAGAATCGGAGATCCAGGAATTTCATAGGAACACGGTCGTTGATGGGATAGAGCTTCACTGCTTCAATTTTACTCGCATAGCGGTAATCCCATTCAAGGTATGCCCGGCCGATTCGAAGGGAGGATTTGAAGGTGGCTAAAATTTTTGGCCTATAGGTCAAGGGCACGTTGTATTTTAAATTCTCATGGTTCATTGCGGTGATACTGACCTGTAAAGTTGACGTCATGTTGAATCCAAAGAGTTGGACAGGTTTGCTGAAATTGGTCGTTGCCTCGATGCCCTGGATACGAGCTCTGGAGATATTGCGAAATTGAATCTGGCCTCGTATTAAATCCAGGTGCGCCTCGATCAATTCCCAGTATTCGTTGTCGAAAAGGGATATGTCAATATTCCAGTCCCTTGTGATGTATTGACGCATACCGAGATCGAAGGCCCAGGATGATTCGGCTTTTATATCCGGATTGGAACGGATCTTAAAATTCATGATGCTGAGTTCCAGGAACCGCTCGACAATGGTGGCGGCCCGAAAACCACTCCCCACCGAAGCACGAAAACTGGTCGATTCCCAGGGTCGCCAGTTCAGACCGAGCCTGGGACTGAATAGATCTTCCTTCAAACCTTCGATGAGCTGATACCTGTCATAGCGGAAACCTGTTGTTAATCTTAAATTATGACGTATCTTCCATTCGTCCTGGACATAGGGGCCGATGAAATATCCTTTATGATCCCCAAAATATTTTGTACTGCCTGCATCATGCTGATATTGCACACCCATGGTCACTGTGTGTCCTGGATAGGGTATCCAATCCGCCTGGAGTTCGATTCCCTGTCCGATGGCGGGATTGAAGTTGGTACCCCCACCGAATTGATTTCCCATCAACGTTCGGATGAAAGATCCTCTTACATGGATTGCGAATCGGGATGAGATGGGAATGATGAGTTTGGAATAGATGTTGATTTGATTGGTTTGGGCATAATTGTCCAGGTAGGCATCATCCACTTCATAAGGATCGTTTGGGCCTTTCCATTGAATGAAATACCCCCGGTCTACATAACTGTAGGCGGCATAACAGGTCCACTTGATACTGTTTGGGAAGAGATACTCGAATTTTCCCGTCAGGTTGAATTTGTTGTAATCACCTAATTGTGTGTGCCCTGTGGATTTGGCGTGACCGGCGGAGATGCGCATTCCCAGCGGTCCGAAACGTTTGCTGATACTCATGTCCGCCCGGGTATAGTACTGCCGATCGTGATCGGTCCATCTCCACTCATTGTAATGGGGTGCATCAAATTTACCCGCAGTACATGCAAAAAGGATTTTGCCTTCCGGGGTGGGTGATTTGGTGATGATATTCACGACTCCGCCCAGGGCCGATGCGCCCCAAAGTGTAGAGCCGGCACCCTTGAGCACTTCAATCTGTTCAATATCCAGGGGGGGAAGCATATCCCAGTTGAATTCTCCTGTGTCACTGGCATAGACCGGGACACCATCCAGGAGCAATAAAACTTTGTTGCCTGCACCAAATGTAAATCCTGTGGATCCACGGATATTGATTTGGTTTCCCACAAAATGGATCCCGGGTGCCGTCTCCAGGACCTGAATGATATTGGTAGGGTTTCGTCTCCTGATTTCCCTGGACGTCACCACCGATAGAGAAACGGGCGCTTCATCGAGACGTTGCTTTGTTTTTCCGCCTAAGACAACGATGGGATCAAATTCGACAGGTGTCTCTATGAGTGCGAAGGTGATGGAGGTTGTTTGATTTTCCCTGACCTGAACCTGTTCCCGGGTAATGGAGCGATATCCAATCATGGAGGCACGAACAGAGTAGGTGCCTGTAGGAATATTGGAGATAGCGAACTGTCCGTACCTATCCGCACTCGTTCCTCGAATTGTGCCCAGAATCTGTATGTTTGCACCAGACAGGGGAAGCCGGGTCTGACTATCGACTACCTTCCCGGTAATTGTTCCCGATGCATGAAGGATGACCG
>CAZYTI010000681.1:0-3367 GCA_964650065.1 uncultured bacterium | reverse complement strand
GTCAATGGGAAGTTGAGAGGCAGGATTGAAGTCGATTTGGATTCTGAGGATAATATTGTCAGGGAAATGGCATTGAAGGACGAGAAAATTCAAAAATATACTGCAGGCAAAGAGATCGGAAAAGTTGTCATTGTAAAGAACAAATTGGTGTCTATCGTCGTTAAATAAATTAAATGCCAATACGTTGCGGAGGACCTACTATGAAATTACGAAAATGGATGATTGGATTCATGCTGATATGGATGACCGGATTACTCAACGGACAGGGGGTCAGTATACTGGAAGTTCGGGGTGGATATCTCAATCCCAAAGGCACGGATCCCGGACTCATATTTGGAGGCAGTTACGGTATTTCCTTTGATGAACGTGTAGACATCAGTTTGGGTGTTTCTTATTTTCATAAGAACTATCTGAAGGACACCGAAATTGCTGACACCGATTATGTGAGCGGCGTTCATGAAGTTACAGTCGTCAGGGAATTGGAATACAAGACCACCCTTCTGCCCATTTCTGCGAATCTCAATATTCGTCTTCCCTTTCAGCCTCCCTTGTATTGGTGTGTGGGTGGAAGCTTGACCTATCAGTTTTTATTCAATACGGAACATAATTTTGAGGAAAATATCAAAGAGAAACGAAATTACAGTGGATTCGGGTGGATGGCCAGAGCCGGCATCGAATACAACATCGGGAGTCGGTCTTCTCTCCTCATAGAAGCTTTTTACAACAGCTGTAAGGTGAAGGGGAATAAGGAGAAGAAGCAGGGACTCCCTGTCTGGGACGAAGTCGATGTCTCCGGACTGGGATTCCGTGCCGGTGTTCGTTTATACTTTTACTAAACCTGACCGCAGATTACGCTGATTACACAGATTGTTCTTTTCTAATCCGTGTAATTCTGTGAAATTCCGTGGTGAGCTGTTTCAATTAGTTTATTAAACATAAGGTCACATATGTATCAAACAAGGCGTATGCAATGGGGGATAGGAGGTGGTGGGATCACCGAAGCGGTGAAAATGCTACTCATCGCCAATGGCATTGGATTTGTCATTCAGATGCTCCTCGGTCCCCGCATGATCTACTTTTTAGGACTGGTCCCTCGGTTGGCTTGGTCCAGGTTTTTTATCTGGCAGTTTGTCACATACATGTTTTTACACGGGGGATTTTTTCACATTCTCATTAATATGTATGCACTATGGGTATTCGGCTGTGAAGTGGAGAGGATGTGGGGCGCGAATGCGTTTTATAAATATTATTTTATCACCGGAATCGGCGCTGGTATCATCCATACACTCCTGGCACCACTATCAACCATTCCGACCATAGGCGCTTCAGGGGCTGTTTTGGGTATTCTCACGGCGTTCGCCGTGATGTTTCCGGACCGGCAGATTACCTTACTGCTGTTTTTCGTCTTTCCGGTCACAATGAGGGCCAGAACCTTGGCGCTTCTCTTCGCAGGCATGTCTCTGCTCAGTGGCGTTATGGCCACCGATAATGTGGCGCATTTTGCCCATTTGGGCGGTATGCTGGTCGGGTATCTATATATGAAAAAAAATCTGAAATTTGATGCCCTTTTCGAGCCTTTCAAACGCTGGAAACGCCAAAGGCAAATGCGCGTGGTCAAGGACAATGAGGTAGAATTGGAGAAACTCCGACGCTTGGTGGATCAGGTCCTGGACAAGGCCAATGAGGTGGGTATGGAAAATCTGACCAGAGATGAGAAACTTTTATTGAAAAAGGCCAGCAAAATATTTAAAAAGGGAGAGAATTAATATAGGACAGAACAGGTTATGAAGCAAAGATTACACTATCGGATCGGTATCTTTGGGATGATTCTTTTCACCCTGTTTATCTCTGATTTATACGGACAATACCGTGAACGACTCAGGGCCGTCATGGAGAATGAAGGGCGAGAGGTCACTGTCACAATGATTCGGAAAGGTGAAGTTGTCTATGTTTCACTCACTGAATTTGCCGACCTGCTGGGATTGAAATATTTTTACAATCCCCAGAATAAAAAAGTCGTTTTGCGTGTGGGTTCCCAGGAAATCAAGGTTACATCCCGGAATCCCTTTATCACGGTTGGAAGTGCTGTCTATCAACTGGCATTGGAAACCATCGATGATGATGAGGGGCGTATCTATGTCCCCTTTGCACTCTTTTGGGAGGCCATGGGAGAACACTTCCCTGCCGACTTGGAATTCGAACAGGATCAGCGGATTCTTCGAATCCTCCGGGTCAAGGTCAACATTACCGGTATCGAGGTCGAGGAAAAACGCAATGGTCATCTTATCCGACTCGTGACGACAAAAAAATTCCAAACGTCTGAGATATCTGCATCCATCAATCGAGATCGTCTATATGTGACGGTTTATGGCGGTTTTATCGATTCGGCTCGGATTGCCTCTGATCGTCCCATGGGTATCATCAAGAAAATTGAACCTTTCCAAAATGAAGAGTCGGCCTATATTTCATTTCTGTTAGGTGAATCAGTGGTTGATCAACAGGTGTTTGTGGATGAAGGGGAAATACTTGTCTCATTAAGAAGTGAGGGAAGTGATAATGTGGTAACGCTCGATCACACGAATGATAATCGAGAAATCTGGCTTATCGATAAGATTGTCATCGATCCGGGACATGGGGGTAGGGACCCAGGGGGGATCGGTCCTACCGGATTGGAAGAGAAAGAAGTCAACCTGGATATTGCCAAACGTGTCAAGACCCTCCTCGAGAAAAATCTTAATGTCGAAGTGCTCCTCACACGGGAGGACGACCGATTCATAGAACTCAAAGAGCGTACACAGTTTGCCAATCGCCACAAGGCGAAATTGTTTATCAGTATCCATGCCAATATCAACAACAGTAGGAGAATCCAGGGATTTTCCACCTATCTTCTGGGTACTGAGAAAAGTAAAGCGGCTTCAGAGGTGGCAGAGAAAGAGAATTCGGTGATCCAGTTAGAGGAATCGGTGGAGGTCTATAGAGCGTACCAGGATGGCAGGCACATCTTGAATCGAATCGCACATAACACCTATCTCAAGGAAAGCCAGGACCTGGCACGTATGATCAATGAACATATGGGGCGCAAGACCAAACTCAATAAGTTTGGGAATGGGATATATCAGGCAAATTTCTACGTCCTTGTGGGAGCCGCCATGCCCAAGGTGCTCATCGAGACTGCTTTTCTATCCAATAAGTACGAGGAACGTCTGCTGAGAACTCGATCATTCCGGCAGAAAGTCGCTGAAGCCATCTATGAGAGCATAAAAGATTTTAAAGTGAAATCCGAAAAGGGAATCGGTTCATGAGTGATGAAAGACCCCTCGGCGTTTTTGATTCGGGTGTCGGAGGATTGACAGTCGTACATGAGATC
>CAZYTI010000680.1:0-3370 GCA_964650065.1 uncultured bacterium | reverse complement strand
GTGAATTTCCATGCCGGCCAGGCGCCGCTGGCCCTGGACGATTTCAGCGTTTTCATCCCTGCCGGACAGCACGGCCATCCTGGCCAGCACGTCGCTCTGGACGCGGTCCGCGTGGGCTTCTATGGGCTGGTCGGGATTGCTGACCCGATAACTCTCAAAAATATCTTCCGTGACAGTGACCTCCTTAATCGTAGGTGGATACTGGGCTGTCTGGCATTTTCCGGCGATTATCGCGGGTGAATACGGTACCGGAGCACCCCTGTGGATCGCATTACCGGGATTTACCCTTGTTTTAATCGGTGCTTCGTTCTTGAGAACTGTTTTGAGATTAAAATCCGGAAGTTTATGGATCGGTGTGATGATCCATTCCAGCCATAATATGTTTCTGATGGGATCATTCTGGACGCTGACCACTCATGAGGGATATGCCAATTATCTGGTTTCCGAAACCGGTGTGTTTTTGGGTATCGTTTATATTTTCGTCGCCGTCCTGTTTTGGAAAAATCAGATGAAAAAAAAGTCGGTGTAGAATCGTCGGAAAAGCAGAACCTTTACATATCCCTGCTCAATAAAAATTGGTGTTGATTAACATTTACTTTAAAATGAGGTACGAAAACTTCACCTGGAATATTTTATTCGATGAACCGAAGCGAGGGAACCGTTCGATACCCGATCTGTCTACAAAAGTGGCTTCGTCAAAACGTTCTGTATAGGCAATATACAGGAAACTCTTCGGTCTGAAATTGTAAGCCAGCAAGAAATATGTATCGAGCCGTTTTTCCATTCCGCTGTACTGAAGGATCAACCTGGCATTTAGGTCCCGATTCAAATGGTAAGAAAACTTTGATCGCCAGACTTCATATTTAAAACGATCCATTTTTTGAGTTTCCGGATTGATGAGCTTTGCCAAACTTCGGTTATAGCTAAACTCAATGTTAATCCGGTCGCTCGCTCTAATCCTGACTGAATTGTTATAACTCCAACTGTAACCGGTTCTGTATTTGCCCTGGTTGTGACTTATACCAAAGTAAAAATCCGATACCTGGTTATTCTGGAGAACAAACTCGTATGATTGGACAGGATAAAGCACCTGGTCGACCCGGTCATATTCTTCACCCTTGTATAAGTACCCTGAAATCCTCCAGTAATTCATGAGGATGAGATGGGTATTGTAATTCCACCATGCTGTAAGTTGACTTTTATCAAAGTATCTATTCGACCAATAATTCTCACTCCAGATGTTCACATTATGTAGAAATCTTCTTATGCCTATATTTTCCAACCTGGGAGCGAGTTGTACCCAGAAAAAAAGTTCTCTGAAATCGCTGTAATTATAAAAACCGATTTCATTACCCTCAAAGTCCGGTGTTTGCTCACGATACCTGACTTTAAAATTAAAAAAATCGGTTCTGCGCACGACTTCCCAAAAAACAGAGTGATGACTACTTTTCCTGTCGTCCGTATAAGATATTATGCCTTCAAATAAAATTTCATAAAAGTTTTTCAATCTCAGATGCCCATCAATTCCAACGAATCTGTGATATCTTCCGGAATATTCTTTACTCATCCCTATAAATCCGACCTGTGATTTTGTGAAGATATCTTTGCTCAATCGAAATATATTATAAAAAGCCTTTGTTTTTATATTTCCAGGTAATTTTCCTTTTTTTATTTTATTTCGAATTCCAATATCATTATCGTTATAACTGTTTAAAAGGCCCACATTCCATTTCCCGATTTTGCCGTTTAGCTTCAATCCGTAAATCGGTTCATTAATTCTCCTGGTATATATAGGTGAACAGAATATACTGAAAAAGTTATAACTTCCGGTCGTTTTAAAAATCGATGCGCCCTCTGTAAAGAATGGTCTTTTTTCAGGAAGATAGAGAGGGTATCTTGTTAAGTTGATTAGATCCTCATCAGCTTCTATCTGCGCAAAATCAGGATTTACTGTCAGGGTCGCTTTGAGGTTTGAAGTAATACCATATTGAACATCTAATCCGGTAATCCCATTTTCATTTTGTGTTCTGAAAGATGTGACCCTGTCTTTCTGGCTCCTGCTTGTTAAATAGGGTAGAATTTCAAGATTTAAACCGGGCCGAATTCCTTTCAGCCCCTCGACGTGTCCGGACTTCGATACTCTTTTACCTTCATCTCTTGTTATTCTCTGCCAGTGCGAAAATTCTTTTTTTCTGGGAATAACACGCATGATATTTAAGCCCCAGATGTTGTTTTCCTTTCCTGCAAATTTAATGGTTGAAAATGGAATTTTAAACTCTGCGATCCAGCCATTCTCAATAAAGCCGGTTTTTACCCACCATACTCCATTCCAGCTTCCGTCATACTGATTATCTTTATACATCCTCCCATCTTTTTTCGTACCGGCTGGATTTGTACCAAATTGAAAAGCATTTATATGATCATGGAATGTATCAAAATTAAAAGAAATATAGTCACTTTCTATGAAAGCATCCCTGCCTTCAACATTGCTTTTTATTTTATCAGGCTCACTATCGAAACATTGAATACCCACATACAGATTCTCATCATCATAAAGAAAATAAGCTTCAGTTCTCTCGGTAGCCGAATCTCCCTCAACGGGATCCAGCTGAATAAAATCCGTTGCCTTACCGCCGTGCAGCCACTCGGAATCATGAAAGGTACCATCGATTTTCGGGGAAGCGGCTCTAACTGCTTTTACAGATTTGATATTTTCCTGAGAAAATGAGGAATTTATAAATCCTATGAACAGAAAAACGAATAGCAGCAAAACTTTCCTCGACATTGTCGTCTCCCTGGTTTATTGTTCAGGATAATTTACAACTAAAAATCGAATAAGTTTTTTCATGTTGACGGATAGGGTCAATTAATTGATGAGTGTGCAAATAGGTTGTGCGAAATCATTGTCAGAATCTTGTTTTTAAGTTCTTATTATGTTATATTCTTACTATGCATAAGCAAAAAATAATAAAAATATTACAAACCCGAATCGCTTATCATTTCTACTTTTGGGTTTGTATTTTCTGTTTTATGTCCTTGAATCATTTAGAGATGGAGGTATCAGTATTTGATTTAATAAAAAGGACGGTCATTTTTTTAGGGCTTATAATCATTCCTGTGTATATTCATTTCTTTGTTTTTGAGAAATATTGCTTTCGGAAACGATATGTGTTATACATCCTGTTTTTAATCATTATTATTTCCGGATATGTCTTTGTTAAAAATATAGTTGCAAAAGCCTTATACGATGCCGATAAAAATATATTCAGGAATATTTATTTAATATTCACATACCTAATCCTAACGACTTCTTTGAAGATTGGAAAGGCGGGTTTCGAGCAAAAATTATTGCTTCAAAATATAAAGGCGC
>CAZYTI010000679.1:0-3385 GCA_964650065.1 uncultured bacterium | reverse complement strand
GAGCAGCAGGAAGTTATTCCTTCGGTGCATTCGGGGGAGTCGGCCTACCTATGGGAGGGGAAGGTTTTAAAGATTATTGGAAAATGGGTACTGGATTCGGAGGCGAGCTCAAGTTCAACTTCACGGAGAGGAGCAGTCTGGGCGCGAGTTTTCTTTATCTGCCTTTCAAGATTGATGACCAAGCGTTTGGTGACATCTTTTAAGAAATGATGCCCGGTGTTTCAGTTGAACTCGATGGGGGCAATGTGAATACCAGCATCATCTCGGCGAATTTCTTTCAATATTTTAGTCCGGGTGATGCCTCGACCAGTATTTATTTTACCGCGGGAGGTGGTTATTACATGTTCAGCCCCGGTGATTTGACCATTAAAGTCGTCATGGACGGTCAGACCGTTTTTGAAGACACTGAAGAAGGTGCCGATTCTGAGAGTGGATTCGGCATCAACGGCGGCCTGGGTCTCGAAATCCTCATGGGAACGAAAATGTATATCTTTGCCGAGGGCAAGTACCACTACACATTTGTCGAGCAAGAGGGGGATGAGGATCTGGGGATCGAAACGGAAAAAATCTCTTTCGTAACGATCATGGGCGGCATTCGTTTCATCTTATAGGGATATCATTCCATCTCTAAATGTGACTGGAAGGCCCCGGCTTTTGGCCGGGGCCTCTGTACTTTATTTTTTTTCTGATAATAAGTTTCCATTCCTGGTAATATCTTAACAAAAAAAATAAAAATGAAGAAATCCCCGTTTTTTTAAATTCAGAAGACAGAGTTAATGTATCATTAATATCAAATGCAGAAAAATTTTTAGCGATTTTCGATTCAATCTCAAGAACAAGTTTAATATTTAAGGATTAATGAATGAGTCCATTCCATTATATGATTATTTCATTAATACAAGCAGTTACGGAATTTCTTCCAATTTCCTCTTCCGGTCATCTTCTTTTTTACAAAGGTATATTCGCTATAAATGATATTCATTATGTATTTGACATTATTGTCCACGTTGCCAGCATGCTAACTATCATAGTGTATTATCGAAAAAAAATATATTATATCTTTAAATATTCATATATTGAATTACACGAGAAACAAAAAGTTAAATCCAATTCCAGATTTCTTTCTTACATTGTTATATCCACCCTTACTACTTTTATTTTCTATTTATTTTTTAGTGAATTTATTGAGACCCGGATGCAATCACCATCAATACTTTTTATTACTTTTTTATTAACGTCAATTATTTTGTTTATAACATATTTTTTTAATAAGAGAGAAAAGAGTTCCATCGTAAATAAAGGCCTCCTACTTCCGATTATAGTTGGATTATTACAGGGATGTGCGATTTTACCAGGATTTTCCCGATCTGGCGCGACTATTGCCCCTCTTCTTTTAATGGGCATCCGAGAGGAAGAAGCTGCATTTTATTCATTATTCTTAGCGTGTCCAGCAATATTGGGTGCTTTAATAATAAATATATTTAATATGGAAAACATCAACTTCATTCTCCAAAATTCTGATGTAATAGTAATATCATTTATTATAGCATTAGTAGTTAGTTATATATTTATAAAAATGTTGCTATTAATTTTACGGAAGGAGAAATTCTGGATTTTTTCTTTTTATACTTTACTATTAGCTATCATGTCACTCATATTTTTTAGTATGTAAATTTAAAACAATTAATGCGGTTAGAAGGGAGTATCATTTGGAGTTTAAAGGTCTTCGGAAAGAAATCGAAGCCGGAAAACTGGCGCCCGTATATTTCTTTTTTGGTGAAGAAGCATTCCTCAAACATCAATTGACCAGGATGATTATCGACAGAGGAACGGATCCGGCGACCCGGGATTTCAATTTTGACATGCTTCAAGGCGAAGAGGCCGATGGTGCGGCCATTGTGGCCATGGCGTCCAGTTTCCCCATGATGGTCGATCGCCGAATCGTTATTGTGAAAGGGGTTCAGAAACTATCGGCTTCCGATAAAAAGCGGATTTTGGACTACGTCCAATCTCCTCTGGAATCGACCAGTTTGGTGCTGATCGCCGGCAAGGTAGACCGAAGACAACGTTTTTATGCTTCACTCACCAAGTACAGCCGATGGGTTGAATGTAAAAAACTCTACGAAAATCAGGCCGTTGAATGGGTAAAGAGACGCATACAAGAAGAGGGCGTGACCCTTGCCCACGAGGGTGCCTGCTTATTAATCCAACAGGTCGGCACATCCCTCTGGAATCTCTACAACGAAATGGAAAAGCTGCTCACCTTTACGTGGGGGGAAAAAATCCTTGACTTAAAAGATGTTGCAGCCGTTGTGGGATGTTCCCGTCAATTCAATACCTGGGAGTTTACCGATGCCGTCGGACAAAAAGATCTGAAGCGGGGATTGGTTTTACTAAAGCAATTGTTGGAAACGGGTCAATCTCCTGTGGGCCTGATCATGGCCCTCAGCCGCCGTATCATGGAATTGATGCGTATACGTGCTCTTATGGATAAGGGCATGGTCCCGGAAGCCATCGGCAAAGCTTTAAATTTACGACCCTATTTTATGAAGTTGTATATCGATCAGGCGAAGCATTTCTCAAGCAAAGAGTTGGAATCGGCCGTCAAAACGCTGCTTCAGGCAGACCTGTCTATCAAGACGGGCTATCTGGAGCAGAACATGGCTCTGACGCTGCTGGTGCATCGGCTCGTCCGGGGTGGAAAAAAGCAGGCATTATTATAAAAATATAACCACTGATTACACGGATCACGCGGATTAGGTCGAGTCAAAAGTTTTATGAAAAAGGAGAAAAGAATAAAACCACAGAGGCCACAGAGGGGATAGAGAATTAAGACCGTGTAATTTTAATAATATTAATAATTTCTCTGTGAACTCTGTGGTTAGTTTTTGAAAATACTGCGGATTACATTGAGAAATTCAGGAACTTTTTGGGCGTTGAGTTGGTAGAAAAAACGAAAAATATGCAGCAGCCGGCGAAAGCGAAATTGTCTCTGACAGATGAGGAACTCATCTCCAGGTTTCAGGATGGAGATGTATATGCTTTTGAACAAATTGTTCATCGGTACAAAGCTCCATTGGTAAATTTCATATACAATTATCTTGGAAACCGGATCGATGCCGAAGATGTGACTCAGGAAACGTTTATCCGAGTATTCAAAAACAAACACCTCTACAGAAACATCGCGAAATTTTCCACATGGATTTATACCATTGCGGGCAATCTGGCCAAGACAGAATTGAGACGTCGCCGGAGACGGAGGATTTTATCCCTCAGTCAGATGGGATATGAAAATAAGGATTATGATATCCCGGATTATTTCAGTTCACCGGATCGAATTGTCGGCAGTGAAATTAAACAGGAGATGATTAGGAAAGAGATTAAT
>CAZYTI010000678.1:0-3389 GCA_964650065.1 uncultured bacterium | reverse complement strand
GGATTGGCTACCATGGCGGTCATGAACATGGCACTGGTAATAATCTGGGCCTGGAATGAGGATTTCATGAGAAAGGCTCCGATCCTGCGAGCCGTTCCCTTTGCCGGATCGCTGTCATAGGCCAGGGCAGTGGAACGTAATAAAGGAAATATGATGCCACCACTCCGTGCCGTATTGCTGGGAATGGCCGGTGAAAGCACCAGATCCGTGGCCACGAAACCGTAGGCCAGACCCAGTGTCCGCTTACCCAGAACAGCCATGAAGATATAGGCGATCCGTGCACCCAAACCCGTCTTAATAAACCCCCGTGATATAAAGAATGCCGTGACCAGCATCCAGATCGTTCTGTTCCCGAAGCCGCTCAGGGCCTGTTCGATACGCAGGGTGCCTGTCAAGGCAGTGAGTAGAATAGCGATCATGGCCACGGCACCCATGGGCAGAGGTCTCACCATGATGCCCACGATGGTGGCGATAAAAATGGCTAACAGATGCCAGGCCTCGTGGCTCACACCCGAAGGAGGCGGAATGAACCATATGATCAGTCCGATAAAAATGGGCAGAAAATACTTTATGCTTTAGACCTCCTATCAGGATTTTCGCTTTTAAAAGAAACCACAGAGCACACAGAGATATGATAAATGTTATTTAACTAAATCCAAATATTTTTTCCCTCTGTGGACTCTGTGGTTATTTTTTTTCATATGGCGAGATGGTTATTCCCCATCCAACGCCTGCCGAAGATCTTCTATCAGCACATCCGGATCTTCCACCCCCACCGAGAGACGAACGAGGCTCTCGCTGATTCCGGCCTTTGCCCTGTCTTCCGGACTCAGACCGATATGGGTGTTGGTCAACGGTTGGGTTGCCAGGCTGGTCACGCCTCCCAGGCTCGTGGCTAACAGTATCGTTTTCAGCTTATCCATGAATCGCTTGGTCCCTTCGAAATCGTCTTTGAGTTCGAAGCTGAGCATCCCCCCAAAACCACTCATCTGTTTTTTTGCGATTTCATGGTCGGGATGCGATGGTAAACCCGGATAGTGGACGATCGCTATTCGTTCATGCTCCTGCAGAAATTTAGCGATCTTCATGGCGTTGTCATTCTGGCGTAGCACACGTAATTCCAGGGTTTGCAGACCACGACGTGCCAAAAAGGCCGACATGGGATCCATGACCCCACCCAATATCTTACGGTATTCCCAGATCTTCTCGGTGTATGGTTTGTTTCCACAGACAAAGCCCGCCGTAATATCATGATGTCCACCCAGATATTTGGTGGCACTGTGGATAACCACATCTGCACCCAAATCAAGGGGACGTTGGTTCACGGGTGACGCAAATGTGGAGTCGAGAAAAACGATAGCCCCTTGCTTATGTGCCGCATCTGCCAGGGGTTTGACATCGATGACCCGCAGCAGGGGGTTGGTGGGTGTTTCCAGATAGAGCAATGTTAATCCTGCCTCTATCTCCCGGGTCAAACGATCGATCTCATCGCATCCCACACAGATGGTCTGTATACCGAGGCGGGGAAGAAGATTTGAAAAGAACTCAAAGGTCCCACCGTAGAGTTCCCGCATGGCCACGATTCGGCTGTCGGTATCCAAGAAGGCAAGAATTGATGTGGTAATTGCAGACAGACCGGAGCTGAATCCCAGAGCCTCATCATAGCCCTCCAACGCTGCCAGCATCTTTTCGACCTCCCGCACCGTAGGATTGTCCCAGCGGGAGTAAATATATCCGTTCCGAGTCTGTACCACATCAATCAAATCATCGGAGCAGTCAAACCGATACGTGGCCGTTAAACACACAGGAGGGACAACCGGTTTTCCTTTCATGACCATTTCTCCTTGTAAATGATCTGGGATTACACTGCGCGATGCATCAAGGCATCGCACTCCCAAAACCATAAAATTTCATTATAATACTCTGCAAATTACAATTGACCGGGTAAAAGAACTGTAATGGATTTCTCATTATGCTCCAAAACCTGCCAGAAAGATTGCCAGCAGAATAATACCTATAACCAGGACAACGGCTGTACCAAATCCAAGGATATCGGTTCGATACCGCTTCCAGGAAAATTTTCGGGAAATGGAAAGAAGATCGACGATGAACAATCCGTCCTCCACCTCTTCTTTCGCTTTTCCATCGATGGCATCCTTTTTTCCGGCACCAGGTTCCTTACCGACAGAAATGCCTTCGAGCTTGATATTGACATTTGCCTGCCGAAGTCGCTCTTCCTCACCCACGGGTGTATCTAGAAGCATATAGAACTGTCGAAGTTTTTCTTCCGGCTCGGGACGCGTGAAACGACTCACGATGATCATCATGAATATCCCCACAGGCAGATAGAGGGCGATCTGATTGGGAAAAGACCATCCAAAAATATTTCCGGTTAAAAAAGCAACTCCGGCCATGGTCAGAGCACTGGTCCAGGCACCGTACCGGTTCGCCCGTTTCCATATCACACCAAACCAGAAAGAAATACCCAGGTATGCCGTGACCTTCCAGAGCTCCATGAGACCACCAACGACACTGGGGAAGGCAAAAGCAAAGAATACACCGCCGGCCACCACGACAACCGATGCCAGTCGCCCAATTTTCAATAAATCACGATCCGAAGCCTTTGAATTGATGTAAGGCTCATACACATTCTTGGTGAACAACGCCGCTGCATGGACCATGAACGCGTCGCAAGTGGACATGACCGCGGCAATGAGGGCAGCCATCATCAATCCTACAAGTCCAATGGGGAGCAAATTCCGGGCAGCCATCCCAAAGGCCAGTTCGCGTGTTTCCTCGGTTAACTCCGGATACAGGAAAGCCGCAAATACACCCAAAAATGCCCATCCGAGGGTAGCCAGTCGTTTGATAAAATTACCATAGGTCCATCCTGTTCGGCTGGCCATCTCGGTCTTACCCGATCCACCCACAGCCATGTGGTGAGGCTGCACGACAATACCCACCAATCCGTTTAAAACAACCATAATGATAAAGAAAAGGGTCACCTCATAGGGTGCAACCAGACTGAACATATGTTCCGGTAAACCCTGATGTATGGCACCGATCCCGCCGGCTTCATGCAGGGCAAAGGGAATCAACATGAACGATAAGACGAGAATGAGCACGCCCTGTATCAAATCGGTGATCACCGCAGCGATGAGTCCTCCCGCAAGCCCGTAGATGACAAATAAAAGTGTGGCAATGAGGATGATCGGGGTTTCAGGAAGCGCCCCCCCGGTCAGGGCCTCGATGGTGACGCCAGTCCCCTTCAGCATAATCCCGATATTCATACAGAAAAACAAACCACCGACAAAGGCATAGAAAATACCCAGCGATTTGCCGTAGCGTTCAAAGAAAAAATCGGCCATGGTCACATACCGCAAGCGACG
>CAZYTI010000677.1:0-3391 GCA_964650065.1 uncultured bacterium | reverse complement strand
TACTGGAAATCTATTCTGATCATCGGTTGTGCGACATTTATTTACACCTATTACGGTGGCCTACGCTCGATTGTGATCGTCGATTCAATTCAATTGTTCCTCTATATTGTTTGTGCCGTCCTGGGCATGACCCTCATTTCTCAGCAGCTTTCCATACCCTTTCTCTCCATCCTGAACCGAATTCCCCAGGCCAGTTTGAATTTCGTTTCGTCCGGCTTGAGCGACGGATTACGGAGTTTATTCGGTTCATATAATATCTTTTCCGGAGTGATTGGAGGCGCTTTTTTATCGTTTGCCTCCCACGGCACGGATCATCTCATGGTTCAGAGGATTTTGTCATGTAAAGATGGTCGTGCTGCCAAAAAAGCCATGATTTTCAGTGGTATCATCATCATTTTTCAATTCGGTCTTTTCCTGCTCCTCGGTCTCTTCATAAAAGCACTGCTGAATAATATGGCATTCGATCGTAGCGATGCCATCATTCCTTACTTCATTGCCAACCATCTCCCCCGGGGCATCCGTGGACTCATGCTGGCCGGTATCTTTGCGGCTGCCATGTCGACCCTGAGTTCATCCATCAATTCCCTTTCTGCTTCGACCTCCGTCGATATCCTGGAGATCGGTAAAAAGGACTATTCCGACAGAAAAAAAGTCGCCCTTTCCAGGATAATCACTTCGGTTTGGGCACTGGCCCTCATCGGAATCTCGCTCTTACTGCAGGACACAAAAAGTCCTCTGGTTGAAGTGGGACTGTCCATTGCATCGGTGACCTATGTAGGCATTATTGGTATTTTCTTAATGGGAGGATTCTTTGAGAAAATCCATGAAAAGGCGGCCCTCACCGGTGTGGTGGTGAGCATCCTGATTAACATCTATGTGGCATTTTTTACGGAGATCTTCTGGTTATGGTATGTGGTGATTGGCTTTTTCGTCTCTTTTGTCGTGGCTTTTATTGTAAACCTGTTTAAAAATTCGAAACCCGTGGACTAAAAACATGCTCCCTTCCTCTGGGACCTTAACATGTCCCATAAATATTACTGGACACATTGTATTTTGTTATTTTAAGGAGAAGCATTCATTTTCAAACTACCCGTGTCCAGTAAAAGATATGAGTAAAGATACGCTCTGAGAGAGGCCTCGACCTCCCCGGAAGCTCCGAGCTTCCGGGGAGGTTCAACACAACCATCTATCGCGTCAGGGTCAGCTTCTTTGTCTGAGAAAAATTGCCGATGATCATCCTGTAGAAATAAATCCCACTGGCAACGAAAATTCCGGATTGGTCAGTGCCATACCACGCAACTTCGTATTTCCCTGCAGGTTTTTCCTCATGCACCAACTGCCTGACCCGATTCCCTAAGATGTCATATATTTCGATGGTCACGAAGTACCTTTTTTTAACCTCGAAGGGAATCCGTGTCATGGGGTTCAATGGATTGGGATAGTTGGTCATCAATGTGAAAAAACGTCTGTTCGGTAAAAAACGTTCAATCCACGTCGAAACTTCCTCTGACAACCCACTCTCATTTCCCACAGAATCATATGCCGATACGGCAAAGTAATACAAACCGGTATCAGGCACCGATTCCATGGAATAAACTGTCACTCGCCCCACATCAATGCTGTAATCATACGCCCCCGATGCCTGTCCATAATAGACCCTGTATCCGGCAAGATCATCTTCCTCATTCGTATCCCAGACGACCAGCACGCCTTGTGACCACCCGCACATAGACCACGGAAACAGGTAAAGAAAAGCAGCAACAAAAATAATTCCTCTCACTCCTCCATGAAGACTTTTTAATCTCTTAATCCAACGATTCATTATTGATCACCTTTCAAAATTTTATCGCATCTATATTCCCTGTACCTGGAAAAACTGATGCATGATCTCTGTCTCCATGAATTAAAAAACCTCCACTCAGGAAAAATATTTACCCTTGCAGAGGTCTTGAAAAACCTGCATATAGGATGTTCAGAACCGATCGCAGTGTGAGAACGATGCGATCTGAAGTTCCATTTTTCCCTAAGGCGTTTTCATAAATACCTTTTAAAATCTACATCAAAACTGTTAAAATGTCAAGCTGAAATGTGGAGTGCAACGCCACCGTGTTGTACTTCAATCATTCACTATAATGTGTCCGAGCTCTATGGATAAATACTGTATGATTTTCTTGATCTATTGAATAAACAATGCGATCTTGGTGAGTTAAGCGAACAGAATAAAACCCTTCCAGATCTCCAATAAGCTTCTTGCCTGAAAAAGGATCATTTGCAATATTATTAGTTAAGATCTCTTTTAGTTTCTTCTGTAATTTTGGATTTAATTTTTTAACATCCTTACCTGCTTCTTTCGTGAAAAAAATATGATAAGGTTTCACTTGCTATCCCCTAGTACTTCCTCCAGAGGAAGTGTTTCACCTTTCTGCATTTGTTGAACCGATCTCTTGATGCTCTCTTTAAATCCTGGGATAGAAAGTAGCTCCAATGTTTCCATCAGGCCCTCGTAATCCTCTTCTGACATTAACACAGCGGACCCTGATCTATGATGGATACGATAGACTTTATGTCCGTGAGTTGCACCCTTTACCAATTCAAAAAAATCACGTCTGGCGTCTGTTGCTGTTAATGTAGTCACAATACACCTCAAATATTTTATGTACCACTATATGTACATAATTTAATTTAAATTATCAAAATTGTCAAGCACAATAAAAACAAACCAAGGAAAAAGTTGTCTATTAGATTTTGATGTCGAATAGAATGATAATACAATTTAAAAAACGTAAAATTCAAATCGTATTGTCACTCGGTAGTGTTTCATTGAATCTGAACCAATGACTTTTCATACGGCGGATAATGAATCCCATTCTCGGTCACAATCGCCGAAACCAGTTCGTGGGGCGTCACATCGAAAGCGGGATTGTATACTTTCACATCTTCGGGAGCGGTCAAAACACCAAATCCCTTAATGACCTCATTGGCAGAGCGTTCCTCGATGGGGATGTCTGCCCCCGAAGCCAGAGAAAAATCAGAGGTAGATACCGGGGCAATCACATAAAAGGGGACATGATGCTGATGGGCCAGCACCGATAAACCATAGGTCCCTATCTTATTGGCCACATCCCCATTGAATGCGATGCGATCGGCTCCAACCAAAACACAATCAATATTGACTTTATTCATTAAAGCGCCTGCCACCGAATCACAGATGACCGTTACATCGATTCCCGATTCCTTGAGTTCCCAGGCCGTGAGTCTGGAGCCCTGAAGTAATGGTCTCGTTTCATCGGCATAGACCTTGATCTTTTTTCCCATTTCATGAGCAGCATAGATCACTCCCAGAGCCGTCCCATAATCTGCCGTGGCCAGTCCGCCCGCGTTGCAATGGGTA
>CAZYTI010000676.1:0-3391 GCA_964650065.1 uncultured bacterium | reverse complement strand
TGAATGGATATTTTTCTGAGCTATTCGGAGATTATCCGTTTATCGATGAGAAATACGGTCATGCGGATTTTTCAGTGGGAGGGGCAATCGAACATCAGACTTGTACGAGTTTTCATTTTTGGAATGAATGGGTCTATGCCCATGAGTTGGCACATCAGTGGTGGGGGGATATGGTCACCTACGACAGCTGGCAACATACTTGGCTGGGGGAAGGATTTGCCACATACAGTGAAGCCCTGTGGTATGAGCACCTTTATGGTCCCGGGGCGGCCAGTGAATATCAGATGCAGCGCAATGCCTATCTTGGCAGGGGAACCGTTTATGTCAAAGATCCAGTGAACTTTACGTCCCTCATTGATAATCCCTTTTATCCGGGTACGGTGTATCAAAGGGGATCATGGGTTTTACACATGCTTCGGCATATTGTGGGGGACACGGACTTTTTTGAGATTCTCAAATCTTTTAATGCCTCTCCGGAACACGGTTATGGGACGGCCACGACCGAAGATTTCCAGGCTATCTGTGAGCAGGTAACGGGCAGGGATTTGGGACAATTCTTTCATCAGTGGATTTATGAGGAGTATTTTCCTCGCTACGATTTTTCATGGAATTGGGTCCAGAACGGCTCCTGGTATGACATACAATTGGAGATAAACCAAAAACAGGAAAATGTCGTCTTCTGGATGCCCATCGATGTAACCATTGAGACGGTCGATGGCGATACCACGTTGGTGGTACTGGACAGTCTGAAGAATCAATCATTCCGGTTTTCGGTGGAATCTGAGCCAGTTGATCTGGAATTGGACAAGTATAATTGGATATTAAAAACGGTGCAAGAACCCGTTTCCGATCCATCTTTTGATCAGGGTGTATTGTTGGTCAATGGTGTCTTGTTTGAGGCTTACGGTTTTGAAATTTGGGATGCCTATGAAAGAAAAGCATTCTGGGGTGATTTGTCAATTTCATTCTGGGACTGTCTCAATCCCTCTGAAACACTCTATCCTTCCACGCTTCCCGAACCCCTGGGCAACGGCCGGGTACCCGATGAGATTTTAGGGCAATATTCCACCGTCATCTGGGTGGGCAACAACTGGCGGGGAGATCTGGTGGCCTGGCAGCAAACATCCATTCGGTCTTACCTGGACGCCGGAGGAAATGTCGTCTTGCTAACACGGTTGGGACGGGATTTTCTCCAATATGGTTGGGAAGAATATCTGGGATTTTCATGGATAGATTCACTGGATCATCGAATTAACGATTGTGTCGCCTCTTATCCGGGTTTGGTGGATATGGAATTCCTCAGTGATCAGACCGTCATCAGCGTCTTTGATGCGAATTTAAGTAGCAGCGAGAGTACACTGCTTTTCCAGGAGACATCGACGTTTGAAACAACGGGGGGACTGGGTCTCTGGCACAAATCCGAATCCGGGGGAGGCCATTTTGTCTTCATCAGTGGCAGGCCCTACCGTTATGACTGGTATCAGCTGAGTTCGAACATAGGATTTATTGTGGAGACTCTCTTCCAGGAGTCGGACCCGAGTGGCGTGGACATCGCCAAGGGTAACATACTCGATGAATTCGTCCTTGAACAAAATTATCCCAATCCTTTCAACGCATCCACGGTCATCTCATTCCAGATCCCCATCCAGGACAAGATCACCTTAACTATTTTCAATTTGATGGGCCAGGAAGTGAGGCGCCTTTTTCATGAAGAAAGCAATACAGGCCAATATCGGGTGGTGTGGGATGGGAGGGATAATCATGGGCTGGATGTGCCCAGCGCGGTCTATGTGTGTGTCCTGACCGGAGGAGAATGTAACATAAAAAAGAAGATGACATTGCTGAGATAAATGATTTAGGAAATTTAATTGACACGATACGACAGAGACACATGGGATGAATGTGTTGCATTATTCCGGTGAGTTAACTATTTTATCGACAAAAAAGGTGATGGGATGAGCATATTAAAACATGTTTTGAGAATGGTCATCGTCGGTGTCCTCGTGATAACGCTCCCGTCCTGCACTTGGAATCCTTTTGGTGACGAGGATATCACTTCCGGCTACAGGACAATCAGTGGAAATGTTGAGCTAAACGATGGATCAGATCCTGATGGCGTGTATGTGTGGCTCGAAGGTTTCAATGTGGGCACATATACCGATGGCTCAGGCAAGTTTACATTGAGCTTGCCGAATAGTGGTTCCAGTGACCTCAACGGTATTTACAAGCTTTATTTTTATATTGCCAATTATACGCTCGTTGAGGCTCAAGTCGTGGTTCGGGATGGGGAATTTGTATATTCCCGGGGAGACATCAACAAAGACGGCAAACTGGCCTTACCCATTGTTCTACGCAGGTTCCTGCGAATCGTTACCTCATTGAGTCCGGAATCGGTTCCACAAAATTATACCGAAAACATTATAGCAACAGTTACTCTGACAGCCACCGTCGATTCGGTCACAGTCGTCGTTCCCCAATCCATTGGTAGTTTTATTCTGGGTGCTGTGCTTATCAGGAAAATCGATTCCCAGGAAGTTTTTATTCACGAGTCTTCGCCTTATTCGGGAATGAATTTCAAGGTGTTGGTGAGCCCCCACCCACCCAAAAAAGTCAGCATGGGTTTTAGTCTGATCCTGAAACCCCTGACTCCGGGCGAATACGAGGTGATTCCATACCTGCTGCCCTGCCACCAAAAGGTTCCTGCGGGTCTCTTTGAGACCATGGGACCCGGTGTAAGTGGACTCAGTCAGAATTATCTCAAAATTCCATTCAAGCGTACCGGAGGTGAGTTTGAAGTCAGATAATGCTCCGGTCCATCGAATGGGTTTAAAATTTTTTTGGGTCACATGGATTTTTGGGTGCATCCTTATTGTGGCTTGTGCCAAAAAACCAACCCAACCCGATACGGCACCCGCGGAAATCAGCATATCGGCTTCCTCATCTTCGGTCACTTCCGGATCATCGCTTCAGTGTTCTGCCATTGCCAGTTTGCTGGATGGGACAACTGATGATGTGACGGAAAAAGTCATATGGTCAAATCATCCAGGCCGGGCCGGCATCATTCAAGAGGGTGGACTCTTTGTTGCATACATCGATTCCATTGGGAAAGAGATCATTCAGGCAGATTATCAAGGCCAGACTGCAACCATGGAGATTGAAGTGACCATAAGGGCTGTATCGCTCTCTATTTGGCCGAACGAAGTTACCATCAGGGCCGGGGAAACACTGCAGCTTCAGGCGACTGCCGTATTTCAGGATTTCAGCCAGGCGTCTGTGACGGAGCAGGTGGATTGGTCGGTTAATCCAGGTAAAACAGGAACCATCGATAGCCGTGGTCTATTCCAGTCGGTACCGGAAATGACCGGTTTGGAAATCATTACTGACAGGTTTC
>CAZYTI010000675.1:0-3393 GCA_964650065.1 uncultured bacterium | reverse complement strand
CTACGATGAGAAGATACCGACATTGCCCGATTGGTTGTCAGAAAAGCAAGGATGCACAATGTTGGAAGCGCAAATCGTGGATTCTCGGGGCACCCGGTTCGATCTCTTATTTAAAGAGTACTCGGACGGTGATGTGATTTTAGGGGCCAACTGTGGTTCCATGGACGACAATATGTATTTTGTCCTGATCCAGCCCCTGGAGACGGAAGGCAGAGGCGATGTGGAAACCCATGTCCCCGGATACTTCACGATTACACAAAACTATCCCAATCCCTTCAATCCGGAAACAAAGATCAACTTTGCTGTGGAGAAGCGGGGGCGGATAACCATTACCGTCTATAATATTCTGGGCCGGAAAGTCAAGGTCCTTGTGGATAAAGAGATTACCAGTCTGGGTACTCAGGATCCTGTCATCTGGCAGGGCGATGATGAAATGGGGAATCCTGTAGCCAGTGGTGTGTATTTTTACCGCATACAGCAGGAGCATTATGCCAAGAGTCGGCGGATGATTCTGATGAGATAGAGGAATTTTTATGGTGATTGCTGTTATAGCGTTATTTGGATTGGTCTTTGGAAGCTTCATTAACGTTGTTATTCATCGTTTGCCGGAGGGACGATCGGTCGTTACACCCGGCTCATCCTGTCCTTCCTGCCAGAAACCGATCCGCTTCTACGACAACATCCCCCTGGTGAGTTTTATCATCCTGAGAGGACGTTGTCGTCAATGCGGCCAGTCCATTTCCTGGCGATATCCGTTGGTTGAGTTGTTCACGGCATGTTGTCTCTTGGCCCTCTATTTTAAGTATGGGTTATCAGCTGAGTTTGCAGCCTACGGGGTCCTCACACTTTTTCTGATACCCATCGGTGTCATTGATATGTACAGAGGACTGATTTTGAACAGACTGACGATACCGTGTTGTATTTTGGGCATTTTGCTGATTCTGGGATTGCAAGTTGAAACGTGGAAACAGGTGGTTTTGGGTGCTGTGAGTGGGGGACTTATCGTGTGGATCATCGGATTGATCGGCAATCTTATTTTTCGAAAAGAGAGTATGGGAATGGGTGATGTAAAACTTCTTGTATTGATAGGGGTTTACGTCGGCTTTCCGGAAGTGGCCATTTGTCTTTTTTTTGGGATATTTTTAGCCGCAGTTGTGATTTTATCGGGTATGGCACTCAGAAGGTTGACATTGGGAGATACCATACCATTTGGTCCGTTTATTGCACTTGGCGCATTGGTATATCTTCTATGGGGTGAATCGATTATAGGTTGGTATCTGGGACGATTTTAAACGATGAGAAGGTTATCAGTGCAGGACATAGGAGGTATACGAAACGATGAGAGTTGATGGAGTAATTGATAGTGATGTGGAGATTGATGTTGAACCTGAGTCTGCTCTTGAGTCTGAGAATTCCAGTAACGTTAAAAAAGAGGTTCTGGTGGTTGATGACGATCCTCTTGTGGTCAAGATACTTCGGGAACCCTTGGAGAGGGCAGGGTACAATGTGAGCGTAGCAAATCATGGTTTGGAGGCCTTGAAGAAAGTCAAAGAAAGACGACCCGACTTGATTATTCTGGATATTCTGATGCCGTTTTTGGATGGTTTTAAAGTAGCCAGATTATTGAAATTTGATAAACGATTTAAGGACATACCCATTATTGTGCTCACTTCCCGAGCAACTGAAGGCGAAAGAAAGATGGGTGAACAAGTAGGCGCAGACGAGTTTCTCTATAAACCGTTTCGATTGCCTCAAGTTTTGGATGTGGTACACAGGTATCTCAATGCATAAGACGACCAAGACATCCCCGGAACGCACCATCGAGAGAGACGACGACAAAATCCTGGCCCGGGCCTTGGTGGAGCGAAATCTGTTATCCATCGATGAAGCGAAACTGGCGCTATCAGAAATGGGCAAAAGTCCTGGAAAGCCGACACTCGAGCACTATCTTATTGAGACTGAAAAGCTGACAGAGGATGAAATCCTGGAAACCAAGGCATCTCTCTGGAATGTTCCCTTTATCGATCTTACAAATTACGAGGTCGATCCCGAGGTTTTGGAGCTCATCCCGGGTCAACTGGTTCGTCAGTTTACATTCTTTCCTCTCTTTCGAATCGATGGAACGTTGCTCATTGCGATGACGGATCCAAAAGATGTGGAGGTCATCGATAAAGTCACCCAATTGACCCAGTTGGAGATCTCACCCGCCCTGTCTTCCAAGGAAGCTGTGGAAGCCGCGATTTCCCGGTATTATGGATCGGACCAGGAAGTCACATTGGCTGATATCAAGAATGAAGATATTCAGGACATCCTCGAGGTCATAGAGGCTGAAGATGAAGAAGCCGACGATGAGGTGTCGACACAGGATCTGGAAAGGTTGGCGGAAGAAGCACCGGTCGTCAAAATGGCCAATATGGTTCTGACCCAGGCCATCATGGAAGGGGCATCGGATGTCCATTTCAATCCTGAAGAAGCTCAACTTCGGGTGAGATTCCGAATCGATGGGGTTCTACATGACAATTTTCACCTGCCGAAAAACCTTCAGGAAGCGGTGATTTCAAGGATTAAGATTCTTTCCAGTTTAGACATTGCCGAGAACAGGGTTCCCCAGGATGGTCAGATGCGTTTGAAATTGAAAGATGGGCGGGATATCGATATTCGTGTTTCCACTTTGCCTTCTGCCAACGGGGAGAACGTGGTTCTCCGGATTTTGGATAAGAGCGCAGCACTGTTGAATTTGGAAAATCTGGGATTCGAGGACGATGTTTTAAAACTGATTTCAGACCTCCTGAGCAGTGCCTATGGAATTATTCTGGTGACGGGTCCCACGGGTAGCGGTAAGACGACCACGTTGTATGCGGCCCTCAACCGGCTTTCGACTATTGAAAAGAATGTCATTACATTGGAGGATCCCATAGAATACCGCCTTCCCCTGATTAGACAATCCCAGGTGAATTACAAAGCCGGGATGACGTTTGCCAAGGGATTGCGTGCGATTCTCAGGCAGGATCCGGATATCGTGATGTTGGGAGAGATTCGAGATCCTGAGACGGCCAATATTGCCGTGCAGGCGGCCCTGACGGGTCACCTGGTTCTTTCCACCCTTCATACCAATGACGCTGCGGGTGCGATCACTCGCTTGGAAGAAATGGGTGTGCAGCCCTTCCTGATTTCGACGGCCGTGCTGGGTGTACAGGCGCAGCGTCTGGTTCGACGGATATGTTCCGAATGTAAAGAAGAATTCCAGCCCAACTACAAAATACCCGATGAAATTTTAAAAAATGTCGGATTGAATCAGGATGTCAAATCGATAAAAGTTTACAAGGGTAAAGGGTGCAATTTGTGCCGGGGCACGGGGTATAAGGGGCGAGCTTCCATCATGGAGGTGTTGCC
>CAZYTI010000674.1:0-3394 GCA_964650065.1 uncultured bacterium | reverse complement strand
ATACTTGCTTCAAATAGATCAAATTGACTTTCATCTTTACTAATATAAGGACCTAAAATACCTTGAATAATGTTCTTGATATTGTGAAAAACAGATTCTTCATCACGTGAACCATTAATCATTTGGATATAAGGCGCTTCTAATTTTTGAAAAATTTTCCGAACTTTTTCTAGATATTCTTCTTTTTCAAAATGATTATGACTTTCCTTTCGATTATTTTTTATTCTGCTCAAGCCTATTTTAACCGCCAGATCAAGAAGAATTACCAAATCAGGAATCACAGCAATCTCTTCATTTCTACTAAGTATTCGTTTTGTATCGATTCCCAAAGCGCCCTGGTATGCAACATTTGAGAAATAATATCTATCCATCAAGATGATCTGCTTATTCGCCAATGCAGGAAGTATATTTTTTTGACAATCTTCAATTCGATCATTTATAAAAAGTTCTAATTCATCCTCAGGGCTTGTTGTATGACGTCCATTAATTGCCAGATTTCTAATGATTTGACCGTATTGTCCATCTGTTGGTTCTTTAAAGTTTATTACATTAAAGCCTTTTAATCTAAAATAATCTCTTAAACGTACCGTTTGCGTAGTCTTTCCTGCACCATCGATCCCCTCAATGGCAATCAGAATACCTTTACGAAGATTATGTTTTTTCATGTAAGACGGGCCTATATTACAGTCATGGAGTGGAATAGAATTAATCGTCTTATAGTAGTAAAAAATTTTCATAATATGTTTGAGAAAACGGGGCTTTTAATCTTTCAATATTCCCTAAAATTACAATTCATTGTACAAATCTCGCCATTCTTTATTAATTGTATTTATTAAATCAACCTTTCTCTGCTCCGACACGATTTGTATTTGTTTCTGCCTTAAAATAGCCATATAAATATCATCGGTTTTTTCATAGTAAACAAGTTTATTTATATTTGATTTTCCAGAAAAACCAGGACTTGTCTTGAGCCGATGTTCCTGAATTCTGATCTTTAGATCATTCGTAATTCCTGTATAAAGTACTGTATTATTTTCGTTGGTTAAAATATATATAAAATAGGACTTCGTCATTTGACTATTCTCCGAAATATGTTCTCCAATTTGGACAATCTCGTCAAATATTATTGAAGCATAACATAAACATTTCTATTAATTTTAACCTCACGCTGCCAATCATCTCTTTTGCCATCTTCTGAGGTCTATCACGAGGCCTCCCCTTCTTGGGAAATATTAACCCCCCGCCTGCCATACGCACGAATTCACTCGGTGGTTTCAGCCTAACATTGTGGATGGCAGGCAGGGATGAGGGGGAAAGTGGTCATGGCCGCTATTCAAGGAAATACAACCATCTGATTTGGTATAGGCACCAATTGCACGAACTATTTTTATTGTATTTTCAACATTGTTTTCATTGCGACAGTTTTTCCATCCAGTGTGAGTTTGTAAAAATACACACCACTGGAAACATCCTCCCCCTGATTATCGCACCCATCCCAAACAATGGAAAACACTCCGGGTGGGTGAATTTTATCCACAAGCGTTTTGATCTTATTTCCGATAACATCGTAAATCAGTATTGCAACTCTATGATAGCCCTTTCCTATCGGAATACCATACCTGATTCTGGTTGAAGGATTGAATGGATTGGGATAATTAAATGATAAATGACATTCCCTGGGGATAGCACTATCTTTATCTGATGTGTCCACAAGGAGGGTAGGATCCCCATATATTCGAAAAGCAAAATCCCCGGATTGAGTTTCCCAGGCATTTCTCCCTCCCATATTAAAGGTCTTTCGGTATCCACGGTCGTAGGTATTGGATGTAGAACGTTGCCATTTATATGCATCATTCTCCCCGGTCTGCTCCGGAACCTTTACAATGATCCAGTATTTATTTTCCTTGGCGGTCTTGAACGTTATGCCTGGTGAAGTAAAGGAAACATAATTCCACTGTCCCAATTCGGGCACAAATGATTGTACCGAACCGGGTACCAATGTTCCAGGTAAATGTCCACTTGAATTTTCATAAATCGTAATTGTGACTTCTCCTGAGGGAGATCCGTAATCAGTTGAGTTTAGAAAAATACCAACGCCGGTCACTGGTTGCGGGTCCTCATTGTCTAAATAAAACTCCTGGCCCTGTTTTAATTGAAAACCTTGATAACTACCCAGATAAGAGCTGCTCGCAATACCCTCATGTGCTTCAATCAAAGTTCCTGTTGGCGGCGTTGTTGAAGCAACAACAATTACAACAGCAATGATCAGAGTAATAAACATACTCAACAATGTTGAACACTTCTTCATTCTACCCTCCTTCATTCTAAATTCATTTGAACTCTGGAGTAAATGGAAATACTCCAACCGACTCGACTTCCCCCCCATCAAAAATCTCAAGTGTTCATCACCTCCTTTCATGAATTGATTTAATAATAAAAATTCCGGAACACCTATTTCATTTTCACCATTTTTTTAGTTTCAACAATTCGGGCTTGGGTTGATAACTGGCAGAAATAAACACCACTTGGTACTTCTTTACCGAAAAAATCACATCCGTTCCAATCGACAATGTATACACCTTGAGGGAGTATACCATCTACAAGAGTTTGTATCTGTTGGCCAAACGCATTGAAAATTTTAAGGGATGTCTCTTGAAGAACACCTTCTTCTGATGATATATGATAGCGAATCGAAGTGGTCGGATTAAAGGGATTGGGATAATTACAGAATAACTCAAAAGATTCGGAAATCCCAACCCCAATCTCAGGTATGGCTAAAACCGGACCAAATACTTGATTGGGAGTGCTCAGATTGACCACCTCAACCTTATAAAAATACTGGAGACCTCTTTCAATATTTTCATCCCTGTAGCTATATTCACTTCCAACAGAGCTATTTCCTTTACAAGGAATCAACATGGACGTTATTTTTTCATACATATCGTTTTTCACTGTTGATCGAAGCACATGAAATCCCTGACATTCAAATTCGCTTTCTGTGGTCCAGTAAAGAATAATTGTTCCTTCTTTCACAGTTGCCGATAATGAACTCATCATGACTGGAAGGGAAGCATCATCATAGAACAAAGCATCATCAAGGTATAGATAACCACCGCCGCTCCCTTCCTGCTTGTATCCTCTCACTTTTACACGTGCAATCGTAGACGTTGGAGGCGCCTCTTTATTGGAAATATCGATCCGCTGCCATCCACCCATATCCAATGATCTCGATGATGTTGTGGTGCTTATACTCCCGCCACCATTTCTCCAGTTAATCAGGAGACCCAATTCCCCTTCTCCTGTATTGTCATAAACCCAACAACGAAAAGTAAAATACATGCCTGCTGTCACAGAAATTTCCTGGGTCAGCTCAACAATTGTAGAAGTTATGGGT
>CAZYTI010000673.1:0-3397 GCA_964650065.1 uncultured bacterium | reverse complement strand
CCTCTCCATAGTATCAATTTTATTTCGTGCCACGATGGATTTACCTTGCATGACCTGTACACTTACAATAATAAACACAATGAACATAATTTTGAGGACAATCGGGATGGTGCAGACGAAAATAAGTCCTGGAATTGCGGCATTGAAGGAAGGACGGACCGAGAAGAAATCATGGATTTACGAACGCGTATGATGAAAAATGCAATCTGCCTATTGGTATTTTCCCTGGGTACACCCATGATCTTAGGCGGTGATGAATTCGGAAGAACTCAAGAGGGAAACAACAACGCCTACTGTCAGGATAACGACATGAGCTGGTTCGACTGGACCCTGTTGAAGAGGAATGCCGACCTTTTTCAGTTTACACAAAAGGCCATTGCCTTTCGGAAGCATCACCCGGTCCTTCGAAAACCGACCTATTTCCAGGGGCGGGATATGAACGAAAACCGAATGCACGATATTCAGTGGTATGGAAAAAATACAGATCCCCTGAATTGGGAGAACCCATCAAACAAACTCATATGCTATCTGCTGGATGGGAGTGAGAGCCCGGCCGAGTCTGGAAATGATTATCTGTTTTTTATTCTAAATTCAGATAAACAGTTTCATAATATAAAAATACCACATGTCGATTCCATGGACTGGTATCGTGTGGTAGATACGAATCTGAAGCATCCCGGGGATTTTGCAAACCCGGGCAAAGAGCTTCCGCTCTCCAACGCGAACATTTACCAGGCGATGGCCAGAAGTGTGATTGTTCTTCTGGCCAGGCAAAATAGTAATCAACAGGAGCGGGACCATGAAGTCGACTGAAAAGAAAATCGGGCGGATTCAAAAACGAATGCTGAAAACAATCGACCCCTCCCGTGGTGAGAAAAACAGGTGGCCTGGCGGATACGGTGAAGCATCTGTCCCATAATGGTATCGATGGAAGCGGATTTGTATTCGAAGATTATATTACCGAGGGATTCATCTTCGGCATCCGGGAAGCCATGAAGTTTTACCTCAAGGGAGAGCATTTTCGTACTCACGTACTTGAACGCATTATGCGGGAAGCCGAAAAAAACTTCAGTATAAAGGACACCGCCAGGAAATACATCGAGGTGTATAAAGAAATATTTGAAAGAGCCGGGCATAAAGTCAATGTCGTTTAATTTATTTTTCTGTTGTATTTTTGATGAAAATTGTTTTATTGGTTGTCTTATTCAGTATAACTCTGACCTAACAACGATGGTAAACATATGAATGAAAGACAAGCCCACTTCCCCTATATTCCTGAATCCCTGAAGCGTCTGGCGGATTTATCCTACAATTTATGGTTCAGTTGGCATTCCAAAGCATTTTGGCTTTTTCGTCATCTCGACACAAAGCTGTGGGAAGATGTATATCACAATCCGGTGAAACTTCTCCATCAGATTGATCCCGGCCGTCTGAAAGAAGTTGCCGAGGATCAATGCTACATCGACCAGGTGCAGAGTGTCATCGCAGCGTTCGACCATTATATGTCCGAAAAATATGATTCCGAATCCTGGTTCCGTCAGAAACATCCCCGATATACCGAAGGTCCCGTGGCCTATTTCAGCATGGAGTTCGGTATCCACGAGTGCCTCCCCATTTATTCCGGGGGATTGGGTATTCTGGCAGGGGATCATCTCAAATCGGCCAGTGATCTTGGCCTTCCCATGGTAGGCGTTGGACTGCTTTACCGCGAATCCTACTTCACACAATTTGTGTCCCCGAACGGTCATCAACAGGCCGTGTATCTCCACAACGATTTCTCCACCATGGCACTGAAGCCCGTCAAGGATAAGCATGGGGAGGATCTCATCGTACACCTACATTTGGATCATCGTGTTGTGGCCATTAAGCTCTGGTGTGCCCACATCGGCCGCGTTCCTCTGTTTCTACTGGACACTGATTTTCCCGAAAATGAGACCGAGAATCGAGAAATCACCAAACGATTGTACGTTTCCGATAGAGATTTACGCCTCATCCAGGAAATCCTTTTAGGCATCGGTGGAGTGATAGCTCTGCATGGCATGGAAATCTTCCCGAGTGTCTGGCATATGAACGAAGGGCACAGTGGTTTTTTGGGATTGGAGCGCATTCGCTGTAAAATGGAAGAGGGATATACCTTCAATGAGGCCAAGGACCAGATCCGTCAATCGATAGTATTTACCACACATACCCCTATCCCGGCCGGTAACGAAGTTTTCCCGGGCGATCGCGTTGAGCATTTCCTGAAACCCTATTGGGAATCCATGGGCATCTCCAAAGATCAATTATTTGAACTCGCTCAGGTGAAGGAACACGACGATCCCAATGCGTTTAACATGACTATGATTTCCCACCGACTTTCCAGGAAGGCCAATGCTGTGAGTGATCTCCACGGGGAAGTCGCACGACGCATGTGGCATCCTCTCTGGCCCGATCGGGAACTTAAAGATGTACCCATCGAAACGATCACCAATGGCATTCATTCCCGTACCTGGATAATGCATCAGATGAAGGACCTGTTTGATGAACACTTAGAGGTAAATTGGAGAGACGAATTAAGCAATACTGAATTTTGGAATGAAATCCTAAAAATCCCGGATCGTTCGTTATGGGATACTCACGAAGCGTTACGTTCGGAACTCATTCATCGTGTCAGACAGATTCTTACCACACAGATTGAACGGAACGGTGAATCAATAGATGCTATCGCTGCAGCAAAACAGATTCTCGATCCAAAAGTTTTGACTATCGGTTTTGCACGAAGGTTCGCACCCTATAAACGGAGCACCTTGATATTCCTCGACCGAGAACGACTGCGGCAGATTGTAACGAGAGAGGATCATCCTGTTCAGATCCTTTTCGCTGGGAAGGCGCATCCGGCCAATCAGACGGGTAAAGCCCTTATCCAGCACATTTACGGCGAAAGCCGAAATCCTGAATTCCAAAACCGGATCGTTTTCGTGGAAAACTATGACATGGCACTGGCTCGAAGGATGGTTTCCGGAGTGGATATCTGGTTAAATACACCACGGCGCCCCAATGAAGCCTGTGGAACGAGTGGCATGAAGGTCGCTGCCAACGGTGGGTTGAACCTGAGCATCTTGGATGGATGGTGGAGAGAGGGGTATAACGGAAATAATGGCTGGGCCATCGGGGAGGACTGCGAATACTACAATGAGTACGAACAGGACTGGGCCGACAGCCAATCGCTCTACCATGTGCTGGAAAATGAAGTCATTCCCACTTTTTACCATCGCGATGACGAGGGATTGCCATCCAGATGGATCCAGATGATGAAGGAATCGATGCGGAGTCTTATCCCTGTATTCAACACCTGCCGAATGGTAAAAGACTATGTTGAACGAATGTATGAACTGACAATGTAACTTATAATATAAAT
>CAZYTI010000672.1:0-3398 GCA_964650065.1 uncultured bacterium | reverse complement strand
CCTGGGCATCGCATATAAGAGTATCAGAAGCTATTCCGATGCCATCTCCAGTTTCAAGAATGCCATCGAGATAGAACCCGCCAACGCCAATACCTACTTTCAACTCGCCCATACCTATACGATGACACGTCAGAACAATGAGGCCATCCAGATCCTGGAACAGGGTCTGAAATACGATCCCAACAATCAGAATGCCAATCAGATGTTGCGCCAGTTGAAGGCGCAATAGAACGCGGATTGAACGGATAAAAACGGATTTTAATGTTGGAAAAAGGTACGGATATAGGCGACGATGAAAGCGATTTCATCGGCGGTGAGTGTTTGAGCGTATTTAGGCATTAAAACCGAAAGTTCTCCCCTATTTTTTCCCGAAGCGATTCGCACGATTAACGTAGTGTCGTCTATTGCAGACATTAAGGTTGAATCAGCCAGTTTGCGAGGCTGGGGATCCAATGTGTATGCATTGGCCCCATTACCCAGACCACTGGGACCGTGGCAATGTGAGCAATAGTGATCATACAAGACCTTACCTCTCCGTTCCGAATGAGAATACCGAATCCATATATCGGTCGAATCGACATCGGAAGACCGGTTTCTTCACGTATCTTGGGAGGACTGACAACCAACCAGTAGGCTCATGAAAGAAAAATAAATCAAATAAAAAACACGCATCATTTTTGTCAAAGCTTTTTTGAGAGTTCTTTTATATTTAACAAGAAACCAGCAGCCAGCAATCAGCTCCCAGAAGCCAGTAGCCAGAAACCAGCAGCCAGTTCATAACGTCAATAAATACGCCACCACGTCCAACGCCTCTTCCATGGACATCCCTGTCTTTGGTTCTATTGTCTCCGGAATATATTTTTGGGGATCCAGGAGCCAGTGTACCATCCAACCGGACGTGAGTCGATCTCCGACATGATCGAGGACGGGGCCAAGAAACCCACCCGTGCCATCGATCATGTGACAACTCTGACATCCATAGGTTTCCCGGTACAGCTGTCTGCCCCGTTCGCCTGCCTCTCTCGAGGGACGCCAACCTTCTGGAACAGTCAAACTGTCGTCCAGGAGTACTGAATTAGCATAATCCAGTAACGTTTCAATCTCTGCCGTGGATATAGAAAGCTGCAGCATGTTCTCATCGATCAGGGGGCGGCGGGAAACCGGTTCCCTGAGGAAAGTCCGAAGCCAATTCCGATTCAAACGATTCCCGATTCGGCTGAGATCGGGTCCTATGGCACCCCCATCCCCTGCGATGGCATGACACTTCAAGCAGCTGTACTTTTCAATAACCTCTCCCACCCTTCCCAGGGGGTGGAAAGGAGCAGGTAAGACGCCCCTTCTCATATATTCCTCGGGCAGGTTTTCATCCCGCAGTGAAAGCAGATAGGTGGTGACTGCCAGCCGATCACCGGCCTGGAGATTAAACCCGGGCATGCGCATGGATTCACCAAAAATCCGTGGTGATTTTAATTTGGCCTCGAAATAATCATGAAGGGGTTGAGGAACCGATGCTTCACCAAACCAGATTTGATAATCCTTTTTACTGCCGATAAATGTATGCTGGGGGCCACGATTCTGAGGGAGGGTCACTTTGGAGGTCTGATGACAACCTCCACAGTTGTAATGATAATAAAGGTTTTCACCGTATTCCAGACTGTCAGGTCCGGATACATAATCCTCCTCGCCCCACGGCGTATCCCAGTCGATACACTCTGCCGAGAGATAGGCGGTGAGTGAAGCCAGCTCTACCGTGGTGAATCCAAATTGGGGCATCTCTATGCCCGGTTGAAAAGCCTGAGGGGATTTGAGGAAGTTGTAAATCCAGATGGCCTTTGCCTTGGAACCGACTTTTTCCAGATCAGAGGACAACGTGCCCCCATTGCCTCCCAATTCATGACAGCTGGTACAGGTCGTTTCCCGGAACAGGGTCCTCCCTTCTGTGATGAATGCCTCATCATTTTGATTGCGAGTATACAGCATGGGCAGGGGTTCCATAATAACACCGTCGGGAAATGCCTGTAATGACATTAAGAAATCCGAAAGACCCCTTGCCTCCACATCGGATAAATAGAAATCGGGCATTTTTGTTTTGGGACGAATGGCACCCGGACCTTTCAACCAACTGATCAGCCATTCCCGGTCCATCACCTTATTGCCGATACCGATATGAGTCGGTGTAAAAACAATCGATTCTCTGGGATGATCATGGCAGCCGATACATTTGTAATCCTGTACCAGTGTCCTTCCCCGGTTCAGATGGGGGGTTTCCCACAAATTTTCATCGATATGGCATCGTCCACAGGTGGATTCCAGATATCGATTGGGCAGTACAGGATCATCCCACGATTCGCTGGGCAGATGAATATCGTGGTATTCGGTGGCCAGACCCTGACCCTGGTGGCATATGGTACACCCCAGGGCATTGACATCATGAAACATTCCGGAATGGGTCCGATAGGGAAGGGATGCGTCCTTCATCCGGTCCTGAGTCATCCCCAGATGGCATGTAACACATCGGTCCACCCGATCCAGATCGCGTACCCAAATTTGCTGCAATCGCTTGGGCACTGTTTCTTCTTTTTCAGTGAATCCGGAAAGAATTTTATTGTATGCTTTCACATGCCTGCGCCATCCACTCATGGAATCTTTCACAGGGGAAGAGATCAGCACGATGAGAGTTAGGATGCTGGTGATGGCGTAAATTTTATAAAGTTTATGCATTATTTAATTTATTTGCCATATTAAATGAACTTTAAATAATGTCCAATGCCAAATGTCAAAAGAAATCCAAATGCCTCAATGTCAAATATTATGATTTGAGTTTTCAAATGATGATAAATGTAATGAGACTGGCCAATTATCACATTTTTTTCCATAAGCCTCGACATTCATGTAACCAAAACTCTTTGACATTGGGATTTGGAGTTTCATTTGGCATTGGGATTTGGACATTGGTCATTAAACCATGATTATAAAAGATAAATAATCCAAAAAATGACGAATGACACCTCCTGAGTAAATAATCAATGTCCCGTCAAAATCCTACCACGGCCACACCCAACGCCATTCGGGTCCCCGAAAATAGGTCCCGATGATCGTCAATATCGACACCACGATGACGAACCAGGTCATCACCCATTGGGAAACAGAACGCTCGGCCAGCCACTTGATCCACCCCCTCTCACGGTAAAAACAGTATGGAATCATCGCAATGACATACAACAAAAGCGTTGGAATGGCGATGGAAAAGGCATGGTAAATCAAACTGTAGAGTGCCATGAGAGAGGCCACGGTCGTAAACCACAATAGTGTCTTGCGTCTATTTCCCGTCCACAGTCCGGTGGTTTCGATATTGGTGTTGACATAGGGAATGACAAACAACGCCGTAAGTACCAACA
>CAZYTI010000671.1:0-3408 GCA_964650065.1 uncultured bacterium | reverse complement strand
AGAAGGATGAGAAATAACATGCATAGAACAGGATATAAGGTAATCGGATGCTTTTTCATTTTTAACATGATCAACCTCCTTCGAATTGTTGCCCGTGGAAAACCTATTTTTGAGGCCACTCTTTTTTGGCGATTCTGTCCAGTGGACGGTCAGTGCTCCTCGGTCGAAAGGCTTCGCGTGTTTTTAGATTGAAACGATCTCCCGGTGCAAGGAAATAGAATTGCCCCCCGGAGTCGATTTGACTGTTGTGGTCGAAAATCGCCACATAACTCTGGCCCATGACCTCGAAACGGTCTCTCTGAACGACAATAGCCGTGTTTTCGTCTAATCCAATTCCCAGGAGATCCGGGTGGGCTTTAATGATTTCGATCAGATCGAAATGCCGATTTCGTTTGAGTAGGTGTTGATCAATGGCGACATCTTTAAGAAAACTGAGTCCTTCTTCGTGATCCCCCATCATTATGGTGTTGGTTTTTGTGTCCCCTCTGGCCAGGTAGGATCCCTGAATCGTCGCACCGGCCGACGATCCCCCAATAACACCCCCTCGGTTCAAGAGGTCCCAAAGGGCATCATGGGTTTTTGTGTGAAGATATGAATCGGTCAATCGCCATTGCCGCCCGCCGGAAAACCATACACCGCGTGCTTCTCTTATAGGATGTACGAATGTATCGGAGTCGGCAACCTCACGATCTTTTGTATGGAGTACGGTTAAATTGGTGGCACCGGCTTCCTTAAATTGCCTGAGTCCACGCCAGTATTGATCGTAGTGTTCTCCACCCCCAGCAGTGGGAATGACAACAATGGGAACGTCGGGTCCACCGGCCAGATCCAAAAATTTTTCGATAATGGCAGGATCCCTCATGGCCCCTCCGACGATGACGAGGGTGCCGTTTGCAGGACCGATTTCCTGAGCCAGAGATCCGAATACAAGGATGAAGAGTAGAGTTAGCAGGGTAATGAATTGCACACGTTTTTTTAACATTTTTCCTCCCGGATTCAGTTGATCTCATGAAGATGGAGAATGAATAACAAAATTATTATTTTTAAGATTTGACAAAACTCTTGGAGTGAATGATTATTTAGAATGAAAAAGGGTAACATGGTTCAACAATTCTGCAAGTTTGTATTTCATTGGTAGGTTGATGTATCAAAGTAAATATTTTCATATTTATTGTCAAGCTAAAACCGAAAAACATTACACAGTTTAGATTCATGAAAATCGTACAAATTGATAGAAATGCGCAAAAAAGTGTTGATATGATGTGTTTTTGTTTTTACATTGATAAAACGCTTAAACTGCGAAGGTGAGGGATGTCTTACCCAATTCGACTCGTCTTTTTCATGTTTTTTATGGTTTTTCACCAGTCTGTTCTGTCACAGATTGTGCTTACTGAAGTCATGTTCGATCCTGTGGGGTCAGAGTATACCGATGAGTTCGTGGAAATTATCAATCTCAGTGAATTCGATTCGGTCGATATGGCGGGATGGCAATTCACCGATGGGACCGGGGATGATGAAATTATCGATGCAGGTATGGGTATGGTGATTTTACCTGGCCAGTATGGAATCATACTCGACAGAGATTATTTCGATCACTCCATCACATATGATCATCTCATTCCAATGGGAGCGCTCATCCTAACCATTGACGGGCCCACGCTGGGGGAGAACGGTTTATCCAACAGCCGTGCCGAGGCCGTGTCTCTTCTCGACGTAACTGGTAATGTGGTTAATCAATACATCTATTCTCCGGATAATATGGCAGGGCATTCGGATGAAAAAATCGATTTACAAGGCAATAATGGTTTTCAAAATTGGGCTGATAGTCGTGAGCTCTATGGGTCGCCAGGATTTTTAAACAGTGTTGCCATATTGAGAATCGATTTAAAAGCATTACATTTATGGAATGAACCGATGAGGTCAAGAAAAGGAGATGATATCCGGCTATGGGTTTCTGTTCTCAATTGGGGAGAGCAGTCTGTTGTTGGGTTCGGTGTGGATTTCTTTGAGGATCTGAATGGCGATTCGGCATATGACTCAATTGAGAGGATTGGTTCTGTGGATTGTTGGGATGTCGTCTTGTTAGCAAATGATACCCTTTGTGTATCGAAAAAATGGGTTTCCCCTGAATCGGGAATCAAGAGGATAGGTGTTCATATTGATTGTCCGGACGATCAAAGACAGAAAGACAATATTTTTATTACTAACATTTCCATTGGATTTACTGAGAAAAGGCTGGTGATAAACGAAATTATGTTTGCTCCTTTCGGTGGACAACCCGAATGGGTCGAGTTGTTCAACCCTGGAAATGAGGAGATCGATCTCCGTGGTTGGAATATCTCAGATACCGATACGACTCGAAAAGTTGTCATTGCAAAAGAGAGGGCAATTATCCCACCGGCAGGCTATGGTGTTATTGTAGAATTGAACGAGGTCGAGGAATCCCTTTTTTCCGGATGTCCTCTTTTTAAGGTCCCCCAGTTCCCCAGTCTAAACAATGATGGTGACGCTGTTGTCCTTTTCGATCCGGTCGGATTCATGATTGACCGGGTGGATTACCAAGCCGATTGGGGCGGTGACAGAGGAATTTCTTTGGAACGTATACAGCCTACCCTGGGCTCCAACGACCGTTCAAATTGGTCCTCATGTGTATCAGGTGAGGGAATGACCCCCGGGAGACAGAATAGCCTGTATGCCACGTTCTTACCCACCCATGTCCATCTCGCGGTTTCACCAAATCCTTTCTCACCAGACGATGATGGCATGGCGGATATCACTCTCATTTCATATCACCTTCCATCGAAGGTTGCTCGTGTGAGTATCAGGATTTTTGATGTCAGAGGAAGGCATATACGAAGTCTTATGGGCGCTTCCTCAACGGGAGCGCAGGGATCGATTATCTGGGTCGGAAGAGATGAAAGGGGGAGGTTGGCTCGCGTAGGCATTTTTATTGTGTGCCTCGAAGGATTGAATGATTATGCTGGTGAAGTATTTTCAGCAAAATCGACTGTCGTTTTAGCCGGGAGATTGTAGTATGAAAAAATTTGATCGATACTCAATTCGTGGTATTATCTTCAGTGTTCTTGGTTTCGCTGGTATCGGTTATGAACTGCTGTCATCGCGATCCAGAGAGGCATTTGTCATCCTCATGTATGGTTTTGATGTGCTTATGGGAGTACTTTTGATTTTTTTGATCCATGAGCATAAGGATTGAGTTATCCACAGTTACCCCACATGACCGATACGATATTTGATTCAGTATTAAAATAGATCAATCACACATTGGGAGTACTATTACAGGCATGTCAGATAAAAATGACAGGTTCATTCTGAATTATTTTTAGTATGCGTATCATCTTGTTAATATTATAGGATTGGGATGTAAAGAAAACTCTCAAAAACCTGTAA
>CAZYTI010000670.1:0-3414 GCA_964650065.1 uncultured bacterium | reverse complement strand
TCGGGTTAAACTTAAACTGGTGTTGGGCGATTGTCGAATTGAAAAGAGCCGGGACAAGGGCATCCATGTTCTTCTTGTTTATACCTATGATGAAGATAAATTCGAGCCCAGGTTCACGGAAAGGGCCAGGACCATCGATCTGCAGGAAAGATTTCACGGCAACAATCCCATGGGATATTCCAGATGGACGATTTCCGTGCCTGAGGCTACGGAAATTGATTTTAAATCGGCAACCGGAGATTTGTATCTGGAACGTGTTCATGTTGAAATTGAGGGGAGTACCGGCACGGGCGAAATCGAAATCATTGAGGCCGGAGGGGAATTTGATATCAATACGGGTACGGGCAATGTCGAAGTCACCGATTCCGAAGGTGAGTTCGAACTGAGCAGTGGTACCGGTGACGTTGTTCTCCAAGATGTAAAAGGGAATTTTGATGCCAGCTCCGGTACCGGAGACGTCGAAGCGGGTAATATCACCATAGAAGAAGAAGGTGATTTCAGCTCGGGCACCGGTGATGTTGAAGTAACGCATCCCAAGGGTGAGGATTATGATCTGATATTAAGTTCCGGGACCGATGATGCCATTCTGAAGATGGGGGGGCAGACCATCCAGGGATATTTTGAGTTTACTGCCCATGCCAGAAAGGGACGGATTGATTCACCCATACCCTTCGATGATGAAGAAGAATACTGGGATGGGGATAACCGTTATTTTCGGAAATCTTTTACAAAAGGGAAGCAATATCCCCGGTTCTTCATCAAAACAGGAACCGGAAGGGCAAAACTGATCCGTTAGGGTTAATAATGAATAAAAAAAGGCCGGCATTTCTGCTGGCCTTTTTTTATTCATTATGATGCTTCTGGTCATAATGATGTTTCTTCAGTAACAATGGACTCGGCTGTTTTTACGGGATCATGCTCGTAGAGCGTTCCACCGACTGTATGAGTCGAGTCAAGATCAGGTTGGTTTGATCTTTTGCGTAGCTTGAACTGATTCACCAATGCGCTTAATTTTTCAGTCTGGTACGACAGTTGTTCCGCGGTGGTAGTCATCTGCCCCGCTCCTGTCGACGATTCGTTGGTAATCTGAGTGATCCCTTTCACATTTTCTGAAATTTCCTGGGCACCCACACCCATCTGTTCTGTTGCCGTGGCAATCTGATTGACCATTTCCATGGCCTGGCTGACAGATTGAACGATCTTGCTTAGGACTTCTTCGGTCTTGAATGTGGCCTCTCTGCCCCGATTGACCATCTCATTGGCCTGAACCATCGATGCCGCAGCGTTCTCAGTATCATTTTGTATCGCTCTGATGGTTTCGGCGATCTCAGCCGTGGCCTTTGTGGTACGCTCGGCCAGCTTCCTCACTTCATCGGCAACCACGGCAAATCCACGGCCCTGCTCACCGGCCCGGGCCGCTTCGATGGCAGCGTTGAGAGCCAGAAGGTTGGTTTGATCGGCAATATCGTTGATGACCTGGATAATCTCACCAATCTGGTCCGTCCGGGTGGAAAGGGAATTTATGGCTGCACCGGTCTTTCCTGCTGAGACCACGATCTCTTCCATGCCGTGCCGTGCCTCCAGCATGGCAGAGGCACCCAGTTGTGCTTCATCGGTTGACTGTTTTGCTATTTGGGCCGTTTGCTGGGCATTCTGAGAATTCTTAAGAATGGAAGAAGTCATCCTCTGAATGCTTGAAGCCACCTTGCCGGTCTGGGTGAATTGTTCCTCTGCCCCACGGGCCAACTGCTTCGAAGTTGCGCTGATTTCAATGGCAGCACTGGCCACGTCGTCCGTATTGGAAATAACCTGACCGATGAGGTTGTTCAATCTGTCCACCATCCCTCGTACCGCATCGGCGAGGATACCAATTTCATCGCTTTGGTGCACGGTTAGATCCTGGTCCAGATCTCCCTCGGCAACACCCTGGGCCGCTTTTACGACTCTGTTGATGGGTTTACTGATGATCTTATTACCCAAGATCAAACCACCGACAGCAAGAATGAGGCCGGCGACCATAGTGATGATAAGAATGGACTTGAGTCGGGATGTTTTTTTCAGAGAAGCGTTCTCATAGAGGAGTACGGCCTGGTTCGTCTGGTTGAGAATCGGTAGAGAATTGGAGGAGATATAGCTAACCGCCTCCAGAAATTCGTCACTCGCCTGATCTGCGGTAAGCATGATTTTGACCTGGGCGTAAAATGTACTCCAATCCGTTTGAACCTCTTCCAGCTGAGCCAGTATCTCTTCTCGATTCGTTGGCGGGAGTGTGATCGTTGCACTATCATTGAAAGGTACCTCACCTCCTTCGATCAATGCAGTTAAGCTCCTGTCAAAGGTATCCGAACTATGACGGAGTGACTCAAAATAGGATTCCATGTCCACATCTTGATTGAGGTCAGAATCATGACATTCAGTACATACATCACCGTGATCCGCCATATATCTGGCGATTTCACTCTGTTTGAAGATATCCAATGATTCCTTGGTCATCTTTTGCGTCAGCATGCCCTGTCGACCGGCGATATTGATGACTCGCAAGTCGAGTTTTTGTGCATCAACTATTCTAATAGTAGAAAAAACTGAAATGAGAATGAAGAGGACGAAGAGTCCAAAAATCGCACCCAGTTTGTGGTTCACCCGAATTTGCATTGTTTCTCCTCCCAACCATCAATTAATAGAATTTTTGCTATAATCGACACAGTAATTATCACAAGTTTCGTGCCAAGAGATTCACATTATCAGTACATTGGTAAGTCAAATGGAAATAATAGGTAAGGCATAGATTCTGTACAGGCCAACTGGTATTCGCTGGTTAAAAAGGTCCTATTAATGGTGAGTATTTCACCTTTAAGTAGTTATACTATGTGGGGGTAGTTTTCAAACCGAATCGAGACAAATCGTTTTATTTATTAAATACAGTGGTTACGTTTCAGTAGGGCGTTACGAATAAGTAATGTGAATTAAGAGCTGATTTAATACATTATTAATAAAGAAATAACACCCCTGAAATGTTTTTCCCGGATTACCATTCCGTAATTCAAACAGTGAATTCATAATGATTCAGGAAATTTTAATAAGATGTAAATTATTGATTATAATTTGATTGGAGAAATTGAATATCCATGGCAAACATATTGCATACGTATAGTTACTGTATTTATGATGAAATGAAAGGGAATAATAGCAATAAATAAATAACTGTTTAATAACTAAAAATGGACTGTAACTATGTCTAAGTCTAATAAGATCGGTAATCTTTTCGGTTTAGTCTTGGTTCTCATTTTGCTCTTTTCGACCCGGAGTTATTTTGGCACACATCCCTTGATCAGTGCTGTGTGCTTTTTTTTCTTTACGACCCTCTATTTTTTTACGACCATTATTTCCAAAGAGGGTCTTTTTTTATATCCGGTG
>CAZYTI010000669.1:0-3417 GCA_964650065.1 uncultured bacterium | reverse complement strand
AAAAATAAAAAAGAACCCCCTCTCTTTCAAAGACAGGGGGTTGGTAACCAAAGGGACTATTATGTCCAAATCACGTTAGCTTTCTTACATTGGCAGCCTGGGGGCCCTTGGGGCCGTCGGTGATTTCAAATTCTACTTTATCTCCCTCATCTAATGTCTTGAACCCCTCGGTGGTAATCGCACTGAAGTGTACAAAGACATCTTCTCCCTCCTCACGTTCGATAAAGCCAAACCCTTTGGTTCTGTTGAACCATTTGACAGTACCTGTTTCCATGGTTCACCCTTTCTGTTGATGATCGACCGTGTACAGCCAGCCTCTCGCCTCTTCGAATTGTTGAAGCTCATCGAAAAACCTGGGCGGTTTTGTTCTTTGCTGGCTCGGTCGTGCAACCTCAACAGCAAAGGCAACTTCATAAAGACACAAGAGCGGTGTACTGCGTATTGCTCACGAAATATAATATTCATCATTCGTAAAGTCAAGTATTTTTTTACTACATGGTAATTTATCATATGTCAAGTGATTTAATGAGATACGCCATCAAACAGACAATGCCTTCACCTCAATCTGTGAAGGCATCGAACTTGTTTAAAAAATCATAACTGACGTTGATAGCGATGCGATAGAGCCAGGTAAAAAAGCGTCTCTCGTTTCGAAACCGGGACAGAAACAGATATACCCGGACAAACGTTTCCTGTGCTACATCACGGGCGTCATCCGGATTTCCCACGATACGATAGGCCAGGGAAATCACCCTTGGCTGATAAATCCTCACCAGCTTTTCAAAAGCCCGGATATCTCCGGATTGGGCCCTTCGAATCAGCGCCCGTTCGTTTTTGAAGTCGGATCGTTTCCGGGATTCCGAAAAGCCTGTCAATGTCAATACACGCTCCTGCATCGCTTTCATATAGTGATACTGAAAACATGTCGCATTTGTTGAAAAAAATCTTTGAATGTGAAATATTTTTATTACTAAACTTTCTAAAAACATCCATTCCAGGAAGGAAAAATAAATTGACAGTCATTTCGATCCCGATTTATCGGGAGAGAAATCTTAAAAACGCCCCTTTCTAAGATTTCTCGCCCCTTGAAAAGAAGGGACTCGAAATGACAACCGAGGATGAAGAATCAATCCTAAAGCGCTTCCCATAAAACCAACCAGTCTCATGCGTCTTCGTATCCGACCGATTCCATTGGGTTGGAAATAATCCTTGGCTCGGAGGTAACTATAAAAAACATGGTGCAAATGGCTAAGGGATGGTGGCTTAATCTCAAAATTAATAATTCCGTTGAATCCAAACTCTCTTAATGATCCCAAGATCTCATCCAAATCGAGACTGCCTTCCATGCCGAATGGGAGATGACGATCCATCTCATCATCACAATTCGAAAGATGAATGAGTCTCACTTCCGATTTAAACCTCCGATAAAATGCTCTCCAATCCTCACCGGCAAGATAGGCATGTGGTATATCCAGACAGACACCGGCCAGGGAATTGCCTAACTCTTTTTTAACAATATCATGAAATTTAAGAAAATGGTTAAGGGGGTAAGCCCTTGTATTCTCTAATAATAAAGGTATCTTTATCTGCCGGAGGTTATGAATATAATAATCATAAGCACAATGTGGCGGATTCTCTTCAGGGGGATGAAAGACCGCATATTGAAAGCCGAACATGTTTCTGTATTTATCCAAATTTTCAAGAACAGAATTTACTTTTTCTCTATTTGCTTCGGATGAGATATCAAATCCGCAATTCCCGACGTTTGGGAGGTGAAGCCCCAGGTTCATACCCCGTGTGCTTCTGAGTCCCCTCCGGGGATGAGAGAATATGGAGGTTGTCACTTCAGAAAAACCGATACCAATCCAGTTGAACAGCCTGAGAATGAGGGAAACGGGCAGGCTTCTATAATTATCTGCTGTAAATCCAATTTCCATATTTCAATATCTTATTATCCTGTCAGTAATTCTTGAAAAGGTTTTCCTCTAACGAAGCATGCTTTACTTGCGCAATTGAATTATCCTTTAAATCCTTTCGATTCGGGGAGAGGCCTTAAGAAAATCAGGTCTCTGTTGATCACCGTATCCCCCAGCCACCGGGAATCATCCCGCTCCGGGTAATCCGTGGTAAAGTGAAGTCCACGGCTTTCTTTACGGAAAAGTGCTGACCGAATAATCAGTGATGCCACACATGAAAGATTGCGCAGTTCCAGTAATCCCGATGTCACTCTTGTCTTTTTGTAAAATTTTTCAATCTCTTCTTCTATGAGGTCTATACGCCGACCCGCTCTCTGAAGTCTCTCATCCGACCGCACGATACCCACATAATCCCGCATCAATCGCTGAATCTCCCTTCGATCATGAGAGATGAGTACCCATTCCTCATGATCAAAAGTCCCATAATCGTCCCATGGGAGGATCTCAGACAGGTTTATTTTTGTCGCTTCCAAATATTGAAACGCACTTAGACTGGCCCTTTCAGAGAATACCAAGGCCTCGAGAAGTGAATTTGATGCGAGTCGATTGGCTCCGTGAACGCCCGTACAAGCCGCCTCTCCCGTGACATAGAGTCCCCGAATTGTACTCCGGCCTTCCAAATCGGTTAAGACTCCGCCACACATATAATGGGCAGCCGGGACCACAGGTATGAGTTCCCTGGTCATATCAATTTTTAAGGACAATAATTTCTCATTGATCTGTGGAAAATGATTTCGTACTTTATCGGCCTCAAGATGGGTCACATCGATGAAGACGCAAGGTTCACCTCTCTTTTTCATCTCAGCATCGATTGCCCGGGCCACAATATCACGTGGGGCGAGATCTTTCTGGAGATGATACTTTTCCATGAAGGTTTCACCAACGTGCGTTCGAAGGATACCACCAAATCCCCGGACTGCTTCTGATATGAGAAACGATTCCCCCTCCGGATGATAGAGGGCCGTTGGGTGAAACTGCATGAATTCCAGGTTGGCAACTTCTGCACCGGCACGGAAAGCCATTGCTACGCCATCTGCTGTGGCAATAACAGGATTGGTCGTGTTCAGATAGACCCGACCGGCCCCACCGGATGCCAGGAGGGTTACTTTGGCTAAATAAATTTCCACATCCCCGGTTTTTCCATTCAGTGCATAAACACCCCAGCAATGCGATAAATTCCTTGATGCGTTTTCTGCTCCCATGAGATGGTGCTCGGTAATCAGTTCCACAACCATATGATTTTCATAAACCTGTATACGATCATGATTCCTCACACACTCCAGGAGAGCATGTTCCATGACCCGTCCTGTACGGTCCTTCACATGGACGATCCGATTTTTGGAATGTCCGCCTTCTCGTCCCAGATCGAATGGATTTCCGGCATCATCCCGATGTGTGAATACAACACCCCATTGCTCTAAGTCACGAATTCGGTCCGGTC
>CAZYTI010000668.1:0-3418 GCA_964650065.1 uncultured bacterium | reverse complement strand
TGCAAATTAAAAAGATGGTTGGAGATAGAGGAATTGTTGAGATTGGAGGGGTGGAACGTGAGGTCGGATTACAACTTCTCAAGGAGATTAAAGTCGGGGATTATGTGATCGTTCATGCTGGATTTGCCATACAGCATCTGGATGAGGAAGATGCAAAAGAAACATTGGCTTTATTTGCCGAAATGGAAAGACTGTCGTGAAGTTTCTTGATGAATTCCGCCGGGGGGGTGTTGCGCAACATCTGGAGAAAGAGATTGAGATAGATGCAAAAGGCCACCAAATGACCTTTATGGAGGTGTGTGGGACCCATACCATGGCCATTGCACGGCATGGTATCAGGGAGCTGATCCCACAGAATATCCAACTCATCTCCGGTCCGGGCTGTCCTGTTTGTGTAACACCGAATCATCTTGTGGACTATGGCGTTGCGCTCAGTCGCATTCCTGAGGTGATGGTCACCACGTTTGGTGATATGATGAAGGTGCCGGGGTCCACATCGAGCCTGGACAGGGAACATGCTCGGGGGGGGGATATTCGCATTGTTGCCTCGACCCTCGAGGCATTGTCTCTTGCTGAAAAACATAAGGACAAAAACGTCGTTTTCCTTGGTGTGGGCTTCGAGACAACAGTGCCGACAGTTGCGGCTTCTCTGATTGAGGCCAAAGATCGAAACTTGCGTAATTATACCGTTCTTTCGAATCATAAGGTCATGCCACCTGCCATGGAGGCACTCAGTACGGGTGATGTCAAAATCGATGGATATCTCTGCCCCGGGCATGTGAGTGCGATCATCGGTTCAAAACCCTATGGATTTTTAGCCGGCCAATTTGGCATCGGCTGTGTCGTCGGGGGATTCGAACCTCTGGATATTCTTCAGAGTATTTTGATGTTGGTGAAACAGATAAAAGCCCAAAAACCACGGGTAGAGGTCCAATATTCACGGGTGGTCAAACCGGATGGGAATCCCAGGGCCCGAGAAGTGGTCTACTCGGTATTCGAATCCAGTGATTCCGAATGGCGTGGTATAGGTGTCATTCCTAATAGTGGTCTTAAGATTCGTCCGGATTTCTCCGATTGGGATGCAGAAGTACGATTTCCTGTCGAAGTAGAGCCTACACGAGAACCCAAGGGCTGCCTCTGTGGTCAGGTGCTTCAAGGTAAAACCAAACCTGACTCATGTCCTCATTTTGGGAAATGTTGCACTCCGGGAGATCCTCTTGGGCCGTGTATGGTTTCCAGTGAGGGAACTTGTGCAGCCTATTTTAAATATAAATTGGTGGATGAATAATAAAGGATAAAGGGTAAAGGGTAAAGAGAAAAGAGAAAAGGAAAAAGGAAAAAGGAAAAAGAGAAAAGGATAAAGAGAAAAGGATAAAGGATAAAGGATAAAGTCGATTTTTTCAATCGGTCATTAAAACATTAGTATACAATCTGAGAGGTTATCCATAAAGCAAACTGATGAAATCCGCTTGGCTCATGGTGGAGGCGGACGACTTTCACAAGATTTAATTGAAGATGTGTTCCTTCCTGTCTTTGGGAATCCTTATTTGACACCGTTGAATGACAGTGCCATTGTGGACATTCCAGCATCGCGTTTGGCTTTTACGACGGATTCCTTTGTTGTTGATCCCATCTTTTTCCCGGGTGGAGACATTGGCCGACTTGCCATTTGCGGTAGTGTAAATGACATTTCCGTGGTCGGCGCCAAACCCCTCTTTCTCAGTGTTGGATTTATCATCGAAGAAGGATTACTCATAGAAGATCTGGAGAGAATCGTACGATCGGCAAAGCAGGCAGCCGATGAAGCCGGGGTTTCTGTCGTCACCGGGGATACAAAAGTAGTTCAACGGGGCCACGCCGATCGGGTGTTCATCAACACATCGGGAATCGGGATCGTTCCTGAGGGTACATCGACCCATAAAGCGAGGGCACAAATCGGAGATCGGATTGTTGTGAGCGGCCCGGTGGGACGGCATGGTATGGCCGTTGTGACATCTCGTGAAGGATTTGGGTTCAAGACCAGGATACTTTCGGATGTTGCCCCTCTAAATCATCTCGTTGAAATGATGTTGAGTGTGACAGATCAAATCCATGTGATGAGAGATGCGACGCGAGGGGGCATTGCCACGGTCCTTAACGAGATTGCTGTCCAGGCAGGTGTGAGTATCGAACTCGAAGAGGAAAGCATTCCTATCACTGAAGAGGTCAAGGGTGCCTGTGAACTCCTGGGTTTTGATCCGCTCTATGTCGCAAATGAAGGTGTGCTGGTTGCCAGTGTCGTGCCTGAAAAGGCACACCAGGTTGTTGAGAAGATGCAAACATGCCCTGTCGGAAAAGAGAGTCGTATCATTGGAACCGTGACGGGGTCATCCAAAGGGAAGGTGGTGCTGCGCACCTTAATAGGGAGCCATCGGATTGTCAGTATGTTGAGTGGGGAACAATTGCCGAGAATATGTTGAGGTCTTCAATTATCAAAGGCCAAGGTTTGAATTGATTATGTATTCTATGAGAGGTTATTTACCTGGTTCTGAGGATTGGGAATTTTCATCTTCACCTAACCGATCGAGGACTTCTTTGTAAAATGCTTCCCAGCGTTCGGGTTTTTCGTTGAAATAGGCATATGAACTGTCGTATGCCTCTCGTGTAAATCCGTATTTATGTATGATCGCCCTGGAGGAATCCAATGGGAGAATTCTCTGATCAGGATGTCTTTCTTTAAGCCTTTGAAGTTCTACATATACTTTTATGAATTCTTCCTGGGTTGACGGAATATTCAAGTCTGTTTTGTGGCGACAATATGAGAAGAGAATGAGGATGAATGTAAAAAACACTATTTTTAGATGGGAACGCATTCCTTCCTCCGTCTCGTCTAAATAAATGGGTATGTTAATAAAGAAAATCCATTCTTGAAAGTCAAGGATATTTTGAAATTTAACGAGAATTTATCAACTATTTGGAAAGAAGTTTATTTATGATGAATTACGATGCATGGGTCGATCTTCATATTCATACGAATTTTTCAGATGGACTCTTTACGCCGACGCAGGTTGTGATGAAGGCAAAGGAAGTGGGGTTGAAGGCGGTGGGGATATCGGATCATGATAATGTCGACGGCATTTCAGAGGCTACAGAGGTGGGCAGCCACGTGGGCGTTGAAGTCGTCCCCGGCGTAGAGCTGAGTAGTCAATTTGAAGGACGCGATCTCCATATTCTTGGGTATTATTTCGACCCGGACCATCCGCGTCTGAGAAAGTATTTAGGACGTTTCCAGGATGAACGGTATCGCCGTGCTGCCAAGATGACGCAAAATCTGAACCATTTGGGGGTTAACCTCACCAAGGCAGAAGTAGAAGAAAGGGCCAGAGGTCGAAGTATCGGTCGTCCCCATCTCGCTGAGGTTCTGATGGAGAAAGGGTAT
>CAZYTI010000667.1:0-3430 GCA_964650065.1 uncultured bacterium | reverse complement strand
ATGAGATCTGCTCAGGCGTTAATACAGCCTTTGCTTCAAGACCATATTTCAATGCGACCTCCTGAAGTTTCTGCTGTTCGGCAACGATTTCATTCTGTTTGGCTATGATTGCAGCATCATCTACTGTCGGTTGACTAAGCATCGTTTGAAGTACCAGATAATTAGAAGTTAAATCATTTTGAGTCGATGTCGTTTCACTTAAGAATTTATCCTGTATACTTAGAATCGCCTCGTTTTGTTCAGGAGAAATTCTTAAGTAATCACTGTAAGAATTCAACCAGTTTGGAGGTGCTACGGCCGGTAACTGACCATAAACATACGTGAAAGAAAGAAATGAAAATATTACAATACCGGCTAAAAAAATACCAGCTTTAACAACTTCCTTCTTCATGATTGACTCCCTCCATATTATAATTAATAATTGATATTCACTTTTTGAAACACCGACTTAAGTGTTCTTCTAGTGTTCTTCTAAAGAGTAATACCAATGCGGAACAATTTTTCTTTCAGTTTTTTGTTAAGAAAATGGAAGGATGATGGTTTTCGGTACAAATTGTCTCTTAAAATGAGTACGAGCCCAATGGGGGGTTATGGGATTTTATTCCATCTGGTAGACCTGAGGCGTTGCCCTCTGCCTTGCCTAAGACGACCTTGTAACGGCCGAATTTCATTTGCATCAAATTGACCTTCGACTTTTATTTTTCCAATGATCTTAATTGCAAGACCGACTTCGGGTTTAAGCCGACCTCGCCAGAGAGCATTAGAAATATCAATTGTCCAGTTATTGCCATGCAAATCGATAAGTTCAATTTCTTGCATAGAAATAATTTCTTTTATTTCTCCGGCTAAAAATCCTTGTTCAGGAGACATCCACATTTGATGCCTTCCCCTATTGATAATACGGTAAACAGGAATGTTCTCTTGAAATACTGCTTCGAGTCTTTCAGAAAATCCTGTCTGATATACACCGATACCCCCAATAATTGAAATAATAATACTTATCGTTATTATTAATAGTGTATTATAACGGTATCCTTTTTCTGTGCGCCGAAAATAGCTATAGGCAATGCCTATGAATACCATCAAAAATATTAACCAGAAATACGGAATCACCATTGCTAAGAATTCAATCAGGCCGTAATTCGACCGTTTATATAAATCCCATTCTGTATGTTTTAACTGGAATATGGTAACACTGCTGGCAACGATTCCAAGCAGTATGGATAGCCCAAATAGCGTCCAGATAAATGATTTCTTCTTTAAGAAATGCTTCTTAGAATAGGGTTGAATTTTTTCTTTCTTGATTTTTTGAAGAATAGTTTTACTGATATCAGTCATAATTCACCATTAAGTTATGATGTTTCGCTAATTTTTTAAATTTGGATTTTGCCCGATTAATTAGTGTCGCCACAGTCCCGGGTGGCTTACACAGAATATCACTTATTTCATCATATTTTTTTTCTTCAAGGTAACGAAGAATCAGTATTTCACGATATTTGTTTGGAAGTTTTGAGAGTACTTCTCTTATTTTATCCGCATTTTCATGGGTTATCAATTGCTTAAAAATATCATCTGTATCACTGATTAATTCATCCAAAAGATAAACGTCATTACTGTCAAGATTTAAAGTAACCGTCTTTAACCGAGATTTGTTTTTATGGTAATGATTTATTATTTCATTATGCGCAATACGGTAAATCCAGCTTGAAAATTTTAAATTCTGATTAAATCCATTAAGGTTGCGATATACCTTGATAAAAATATTCTGTAAAATGTCTTCCGTTTCTTCTTGACTCACATTCGTCAAACGTCTGATATATTGGGATATTTTAACTTCATACCTTTTTATCAGATAATAAAAATTCTCTTTATTTTCCAATGCAAGTTGCACCAATTCCAAATCGGACATGTTTTCATATTTGTTATATGTTGGATTTTCGAACATGAGTCAGTATTTCGATTAATCAGATTAAAAATAAAAACGCGCCCAGATTTCGACTTTTCTTTTAAATTGCTTGCTGCCGTATTCGGTATCTTCACCACCAAAGAACAACATCGGCCAGAGTAGAACCTCGAAATTGGTATATGGCTTGTAACTCAGTTGAGGTGATATAAGAAAACTGTGGTCGGTCAGATTATAAATGCTGAATAGTGAAATTGAAGTATACAGCCAGGAAAAGGGTTCCGGTTGAATGAGTTTTACATAGACATAGTCTTGCATCAAGGTTTTTGAACGAAATGTGGTAGACATGTCGAGTTTTGCAGAGTTAATCGTTTCAGGAATATTGCTGTCCAAACTATTTTCCAACCAGCCTACATATGAATGGAATTCTTTTTTTGACAAGCCGCTGTTGTTGTGGTAATATTCAACAATAAGCGTCGTATTAAAACGATTCAGGTAGCGCAGACCCAGAAGATACGAGACGCCGTCTATTTTTTGCTGAGAAATAATGTTATTAATGATTCGACTTTTAATTTCATCACGCCCATAGCTAAACTCACCATGAATTTCCAGATTTTCCAGCAAATTGGTTGAAAAGTCCAGCCCCATCCGCCAAGGTTCATTTTTAGTAAACATGGTCATAAAATCGATGTCAATGTTTTTAAATAGAAAATAGAGCTTGAGTGCGGCACCCATTTCATCCGAGAATCCGAACTTTTCATTCATCTCAGCCTCCGGCGGCAGCAATACAGCTCCTATGGAAAAATTTTGCAGTGATGCGGACGTAAAACTCCTGTTATAACCGAGATAAACGGATGTTTTTCCTGCCAGAGCCAGATCCGGATTTTCAGGGTCTTTCTGAGCGTTCACATACCCCACTGGATTAAAGGCGTATCCTTTTCCCCAGTTGAAGCGGCGTTTCCCGATACTCATACTCCATCGCGGTGAGAGGTTTAGAGAACCGTACAATTCAAAAAACGATGACGAAAGGGGTTCCTCTTTGGCATACTGGGTGAAGGTTTTCATAAAAAAGCCGACCTGCTTGTGGCGATAGACGCCATCGAGATAAAAATCAAGCCTGTACTGAGAGAGAGAATTCTTTTCTTCAGCAACATCATAAAACTGCAATCCGTAAAACGGCGACGATTTTCGAACCCGCAGCAGTCCCCATTTCGCATCAAGGTTGCCGTTAAGTTCTACCTTATCGTCCTTCTCTTCAGGAATATCGAAATCATATTCCTGTGAAAATGCCCCGGTAAAGGGAAAAATAAACAGGATTGCCAAAAGAATTTTTTTAATTAGTCTCATCGCAATTCACTCAGTCTCGATAAATAATCAAGCGTGAATACTTCATCCGGGAACTCACGGAGGTTCATTCTGGAGAAAATCATCAGGGAACGATAACCCTGATACAAAGGGCTGGTCGTTTCAACAACCGCGGGTCGCATGATGCCGGGCACCGGCGCTGAAAACTCCGCTCGGCCCGTG
>CAZYTI010000666.1:0-3431 GCA_964650065.1 uncultured bacterium | reverse complement strand
TGCTTGGGGTAACAGCTACTTGACCGGCTATTTTAGCGGTCTGACCGCCTTTGGTACCACTATCCTGACCAGTTCCGGCGGAGCCGATATTTTCACTGCCAAGTATGATCAATCGGGCAATGTGCTATGGGCGAAACAGGCAGGGGGATTTGGCAACACGGATGAAGGCTGGGCCATCGCTGTTGACGTCGATGGAAACTGCTCTGTCACGGGAAGATTTGCGGGCAAATCATATTTCTAGACAGAATCTCTTACGAGTTCCGGAGGGGCCGATGTCTTCATTGCTCGATACGATGATTCCGGTTTTTTCCAATGGGTCAGACAGGCAGGGGGCACCGGAGAGGATTGGGGTCTGGGAATCGCAGTGAACGGTTCGGGACATACATGGGTGACCGGCCAATATGAAGGTTTCATCAATTTCGGCCAGTACTATTTCGACGCCATTGGCCTCGAAGATGCCTTTATCGTTAAATACGATGAGACAGGTGACGTGCTGTGGGCCGAAAGCCTCGGCGATACAGGCCATGATGCCGGCTTACATGTGCTCATCGATGATGCAAATTATTGTACTGTGGCAGGAAATTTTGAAGGATCGATGTTTTTAGAAGATACCACGCTCACGAGTCATGGCGTCAGGGACGTGTTTGTCGTCCAATATGATAAGGATGGCGATATCCAATGGACAAAGCAGGCCGGGGGAACGGCGAGTGATATCGGATATGGTGTGGCTCTCTATGCACCTTGTAATTATTTCATTACCGGTTTTTTTAATGATGATGCCGCTTTTGGCACGACCACGCTCAATGTCCTGGACAACCAATATGAAGGATTGTTCATTTCCAGACTGGATGTTTTCGACCAGCATACCGACTCGCTCACCTTGGTCGCGTTGTATAACCGTACCGGGGGATCAGACTGGACAACGAAAACCAATTGGTTAGCCGGTTCCATTGCCGGCTGGCACGGCGTGACGACGTTCAACAACCGTGTCACGCGGCTGGACCTGTATTTAAATAATGTATCAGGATCTATCCCCTGGGAGTTGATAAATCTCTCGGAACTCAACTATTTGATGCTTGGGCACAACCAATTGAGCGGCACAATCATCCCGGCAATGGGAGATTTGACGAAATTAACCGATCTCTATCTTTCCTACAATCAATTGACAGGCACGATCCCCACCACGCTGGCCAATCTCACCGATCTGTCCCGTCTGGATCTGGCCGGGAATCAATTGAGTGGCGCCCTCCCAACCGAATTAGGCGATCTCACAAATCTGACAGAATTGTATTTGACTGACAATCTTTTAAATGGCGCGATCCCGGGTGAACTGGGCAATCTCACAAATCTTTCCCGCCTGGATCTCACCGGGAATCAGTTGAACGGTTCCATCCCGGTCGAACTGGGAAATCTCACGAACCTGAGCGATTTGTATCTGCCCGACAATCAATTGAGCGGTTCCATTCCCAGTGCCTTGGGTAATCTACCCAGGCTGCAGGCCCTATATCTCAACAACAATCAACTGAGCGGCACCATCCCCACAGCACTGGGCAACCTCACAAATTTGGTCTATCTCATCCTTTCCCACAACGATCTGAGCGGAACGGTTCCTCCTGAACTTCTCAATATTTTCAACCTGGGACATCTGTATGTCTCATCCAATCGGCTAACTGACCTCCCAGACCTGTCATCCTTGACCTACCTGGTAAACCTGTACATTCAAAACAACCGATTCACATTCGAAGACATCGAACCCAACGTGGGTATCACCAATTTTACATATTCACCACAAGACAGTGTGGGTATGGATCAAGACACCACTATTGCCTTAGGTGAAGCCATCACCCTGACTGTTTCCGTCGGAGGTACGGCCAATCAATATCAGTGGTTTAAGGATATCGATGCCATACCCGGTGCAACCAACAGTGATTATATCATCACTTCGGCTACGGAAGCGGAGTCGGGCGATTATAAATGCCGTATCACCAATACCATTGCGCCCAATCTGGTACTCTACAACCGACCCACACGGCTTAGAGTCCGGGGCATCGGTACCATTTCCTTTTCCTCAACTTCAATATCCTTTGGGCGTGTTTTAGCGGGTTCAAATGTGTCCAGATCTATCTGGATAAAAAATGCGGGTGATAACAATTTATACATCGAGCAAACACAAATGACAGGCCCGGATGCCGAGTCCTTTACCATGACTGCAGGCAGTGGAACCCGTGTTGTGGCCATTTCCGACTCATTCCGGATCTCATTTCAGTTCACGCCGGGATCAACCGGGACCAAAACCGCTTCTCTCATCTTGGAAACCAATGCCCAGTCGAGTCCCCACTCAATCACCCTCTCCGGTATGGGGAGCCTTTTCGATGTGACACAAGATCAAGATCTTGCCACAGTGGGCAGCAGTTTTACGGTCACTGTATCGTTTCCCCAAACCTTCATACCCGATCGGTTCGCCTTGTTATATCGAATGGCAGGACAAACCGATTATCAAGAGACTTCCCTTACGACCACGGCATCGGATACAGTCTATCTCGGGACAATACCCCAAGACTTTGTGACCATTCGGGGAGTGGAATATTATCTTGAATTGGGAGATGGACAGATCACAGCGACTTCTCCACCGGAAGATGCAGTCCTGAATCCATTCCGACTCGTTGTGGAAATTTCTCAATATACACCCCCAATGACACTGAATAAAAATTCATACAGGATGGTCTCTGTTCCTGCGCTTCTCGACGATCCATCCATAGAAAGTGTTTTCTTTGATGATTATGGAGAATATGATAAAATGAAATGGCGTCTCTGCCGATATGATGAGCGGGACACCACTTTTTTTTCCGAATATCCCAACATGGATGAGGCCGTGATTCCCGGCAGGGCCTTCTGGCTGATAACACGCACCGACCTACCTTTTGATATCGACAATGGATCTTCAATGAGTTCTATCATGCAAGACACCCTTTTCCTTGATCCGGGGTGGAACCAGATCGCCAATCCCTTCCCCTATCCTGTTGCCTGGGACCATATCGCGGTTACCGGAGATGTGGAAGCACCTGCATATTACAATGGTGAAGAATATGAATATGATATGTCGATTCTAAATCCGTGGGAAGGCTACTTTGTCTACAACCGCGACAATACCAGATCCATTCTCTCCATTCCTCCGGTAGAAGCAGAGAATAACCTGAGCAGATCTGTCTCCTTTATGCCGAAGGCAACGGAGGATGATTATTTTATCCGGTTTGCAGCACGGATACCCGGCTTTCAACTCAGGGATACCAACAACTTTCTCGGCATGGTGAGAGGTGCATCCGTGGGTTTTGACTCCCTGGACATTTCAGAGGCTCCGCCCATCGGTGATTATCTCCAGATCTCCATCATCGAAGGTCAGGATAGACTGGCCCGCAGTATTAAACCCCTCG
>CAZYTI010000665.1:0-3432 GCA_964650065.1 uncultured bacterium | reverse complement strand
GTTACGTGAACTCCTCCGTTTGAGAGAAGCGGTTGGTTCTCTGATTTTTCTTGAAAAGCCCTATGGAACCATCGATCAGATTATTACAGCGACACTGTTGATGGAACCGCAAGCATATAGGGCGATTAAAAAGGTTAAACATAATGCGCCTGAGGCGCATTTATTTTGAAACGCAGATGTCTTCAAATTTTCATTTCTTAGCAAAAAAAGCGAAAACTGTACTCGTAATGCGATAACGACAACGATTGAGCCCCGAAGGGGCGACCTGTAAAATCCCGCACTTGCGGGAATCGCCCTGGGGTGAAGAGTGAAATGATTTTTTTAGCCCTGAAAGGGCGCAATATACCCCCGCCGTTTAGGAACTCCTTATGAAATTTATAAAGACTGATATTCCGGATGTTATCCTCATTCAACCTCGTCTTTTTTCCGATGAACGCGGATACTTCTTCGAGAGCTTCAACCTGAATCTTTTCGAGCAAAATATCGGGGCAATCGATTTTATTCAGGACAATGAGGCGAAATCGACAATGGGTGTGTTGAGGGGTTTACACTATCAGATACCGCCCCATGCCCAATCCAAATTGGTCCGGGTGATATCCGGGAAGATTCTGGATATTGCCGTGGATATACGAAAGGATTCGTCCACATTCGGCCGACATGTGGCCGTAGAGCTGGACGGCCATACCAAGGAACAACTTTTCATACCCATGGGATTCGCCCATGGGTATGTGGTTCTGTCCGAAGAGGCCGTCGTATCCTATAAAGTGGATGATGTCTATTCGCCGCAGCACGAGCGGGGGATTAGATACGATGATCCGTCTTTGAATATCGATTGGAGGATGGATAGGGATTCCGTTATCTTGTCGCCAAGGGATGCAAGTCTGCCGTTGTTGGAAGAGGTGCAGGTTTTTGAATGAGATAGATCTTAGTTTGAATTTTTTGGTGGGTACGAATCGATAAATTTATGGCCTTGAAGTCCCCCTTTTCCAAAGGGGGATTTAGGGGGGGTCTATCACGGATTTTATTCGAAATAGCTTGTTATTAGCGCAAACTCAAATCCCCCAAACCCCCTTTACGAAAGGGGGCTTTACAGGGCGATAATGACTTTTAGAACAACACCCTCACCCCGTCATTCTCAGGCCATAGGCGCATCTACAACCCTCAAAAGGCTGTTGCAGTATCATACTATTGTCATTTTCTTTTTCCTTTTTCCTTTATCCTTTTTCCTTGGCCCCTCAAGGGAGAGGAAGTTGATTGTGGTGCAATATGAAAGTACTCCTCATCGGTGCCAATGGGCAATTGGGTACCGACATTTCCGAAGTTTTTAGTAAAAAACCTGATATGGACCTGATCCCTTTGACGGATCGGGACATCGATGTGACGGATGCTGAGGGCACGGAAAGGGTTGTCCGATCTCATGTGCCGGAAGTGATCGTGAACACGGCTGCTTTTGTCAATGTGGATGCCTGTGAGGATGATATGGAGTCCCCGTTTAGCGTGAATGCCATTTCTCAGGGACCTCTATGCCGACTCTGCAGAGAGATGGATATGGTCTATGTGTGGTTCAGTACCGATTATGTGTTTGATGGTAATCAGGACACACCCTATCGGGAGGACGATAAGCCTCAGCCTTTGAATATTTATGGGTCCTCCAAGTTGGCAGGAGAGAATATCATTCGGACCTTGCTGAAAAAATATTACATTGTGAGAGTATCCGGATTGTACGGTGTTGCCGGACCCGTGGGGAAGAAGTATAATTTTGTGGATAAGATCTGGGAGAAAGGGCAAAGAGGGGAGGAAATCGCAGTCGTGGATGATCAGCGATTGACCCCGACGAGTACCCGGGATGTCGCTGAAAAATTGTCGGAATTGATTCCACATCATGAATATGGACTCTATCACATGACCAACTCCGGCGACTGTACATGGTTCGAATTCGCAAGAGAGATTATAAGATTGGGTGGATTCGGGCGGGAAATAAGACGGGTCCAATCCGGATACTTTGGAGAGAAGGCGGTGAGGCCCGCCTACTCGGTTCTGGATAATGCGCGTTTGAGGGAGGTCGGATTATCGGAGATGAGATCGTGGGAAGAGGCGTTGGAGGATTATGTTCAAAGGAAATTCTCTAAGGAAAAAGGATAAAGGGAAAAGAAGGTAAACGGTGAACGGATGAGGGGTACTGAAGCGGATCAGAAGATCAGGGCATCAGTGGGCAGGATATCAGTGAATCAGTAGACCGGACCGTAAAATGTAATCGGTTATCGGTGGAAAAATGGAGTAGAACTGTATTATACTAAAGGAGTTCTATGTCATGGGGGTGACTTATATCGAAGGTACTGTAGCTGGCGAGAACAATATAAAAGAGCAGGTCCGCTTTTTGGTTGATAGCGGGGCCACCGACACTCCTTCCCGAAGTGGTCTGGAAGAAGCTGGAGTTGGTGTCGAAACGAAAATCACTTTTACACTTGCCGATGGGACGACTGTCGATCGTTCCATATTAGAATGTTATTTGATACTACCTCAAGGTGATGCACATACGCATGTCATCTTAGGTGAGACTGCTGATGAAGCGCTTTTAGGTGCTGTCACTCTTGAAATTTTAGGACTTGTGTTAAATCCGTTTAATCGTGAATTGCAACCCATGCGGATGTTATTGGGATGAGAACGGAAAATCACAGAATACAGAATCTTCCGGATGAGTTCAAGATCTACTTCTGGGATGTGGTCTGGGAAGATTTGACTGAGAACATTGAAAGATATCAATCTTTTGTTGTGTCCCGGCTGGTTGACAAGGGAGATTGTGAAGTCATTAAGTGGTTGAAGGGACTGTATTCGGAACATGAAATTGCCCGGATCGTTGCTCATTCAAGGATGGTCTCAAAAAAAACGCATCTATTCTGGGAGCGGTATTTGACACATGTTTGATGGGGTATTGAGAGAAAATGATCTTCGGGTATTGAAGGCCCTTCCTGATTCAATAACTGAAGTCTTCTACCTGGCAGGAGGGACCGGGTTGGCGTTACAGATTGGTCACAGGGTTTCAAACGATTTTGATTTTTTTTCGGAAAGTGATTTCAACAATGAATTTCTGAAATCATCATTGAGAGGAATTGGAAAATTTAGTTTATTTCAAGATGCCAAAGGCACACTGGAAGGTGTTGTTGAAAATACGAGGATTTCTTTTTTCCAGTATAAATATCCCCTTGTAGAGGAATGGGTGTCATATGAGGATGTTCATCTGGCTTCCATCGAAGACATTTCCCTGATGAAATTGAGTGCTTTATCGAGCCGGGGGAGTAGAAGGGATTTTATCGATCTCTATTGTATAAAAGACAAGATGTGCTGGAAAACGCTGGTTCATCGTTTTGAGATTAAATACAGGGACTCGGGTTATAATTTATACCATATGATAAAAAGTTTGGCTTATTTTGA
>CAZYTI010000664.1:0-3439 GCA_964650065.1 uncultured bacterium | reverse complement strand
AAGAAGCGTTCCGACCCAGAAGCCGTACGGCAGAAGGTCACGGCATTGATCAAGAATTTTGAAGTAGAACTCAAATCGGGGGAGCTTCGCTCAAAGGTGCTCGCTCTGGTTCCGATCTTCCATGGACTCCGCGACCTCGGAAAATCATTAATACCTGCTGAATACGACTCTGCGGCAAGAGAAAGGATTCTGTATTACTTCCGCACATATCCCTGTACGATTATCAACAGCGACGAATTGCTTGTTGTATCAGGGATTCAAGAGTATGCGCGGCGTTTACGCGAGCTGCGAGTCCAGCTCGGCTGGTCTATTGTGAGCGGTGTCACTATAAAGGAAATGTGTGAAGAGGAAGCTGATGATGTCCCGGATGAACTAAAGGCTATGAGGCCGAACCAGTATGTTTTGCTTAGCGTTGAGGAGGATCGCGACGCAGCACATCGCTGGAATGTGGCGAACACAATACGCAAACAACGCGGATCGGTTCGAAATAAAATCTTCAATTTTCTGAGGGAGAACATTGGGCGTGGTGTAACGAATGAGGAGTTACGCTATGTCGCTGGAGACAAGACAGAGTGGGCTCGGCGCGTGCGTGAGCTTCGAACAGAGTTGGGTTGGCCGATTGCCACGAAGACGACAGGCCGCCCAGAATTAGGTGTTGGTGTATATGTCTTACAGGCGGATCGACAGAGCCCGGAACATGATCGGCACATACCTGACGACGTTCGTCGCGCAGTGCTACGACGCGATGGATATAGGTGCAAAACATGTGGATGGTCACATAGTGAATGGAACCCGTCCGACCCGCGACACTTAGAACTGCATCACATCAAACATCATTCGAGGGGCGGAGAAAACGTTGAAGAAAACTTGAAGACACTCTGTACGGTGTGCCACGACAAGGTACATCGTCGGGAAAACAAGGATATGTGATGGCATTATGATGGCTTACTTTACGGATAGGCGTTAGAGTGAGATGTATTTTGAAACCAACAGGCGTCTATCAATAAAATACATCGGATTCGCTGACGCGAACCAATGATTTTGACCGTTATGTTTGAATTAGAATGAGTATTGTTTTGTGAAAATCAAGAAAATAATTGCACGTGAGTGGTTATTGCTTTTATCGATAATAATTGTTGGATTTATATCAAATTTTATTTACACATATTTGAATTTCCTGTGCGATAAGTTGTTACTAATTGAGGTTGCGAGAGATGGACATTTACAATTTTGATAAAACACTAAATGATTATAATACAAATCCATTAGATGACTTTCTTGGATTTTCGCCAAAAGAAATGCATTTGATTCTCTACAATCCATTCGAAGACTCATGTCCAATGAAAATCAAAAAGAAAATATCAAATGCCACTTTAGAAAGAATACCAGCTTTTAGAATTTGTAAAAATATTTTAACTGATATTGAAAAAGCAGATGGTATCAAATTGACTAAAATAGGGAATTTACCGCCCAAAACGGTAATTTCCATTTATAATAAAAAATATCTTCAAGATTATCATATTGATAGTGGAATTACTAAACTTCGAAATGAAAAAGACTGGCGGACATTTCATTCATTACATATCTCAATGGGATTAGGAGGATTGATCCGGAAATATAAATCTAAAGCACTACTAACGAAAAAGTGCAAATCATTACTTTCCAATAACGACGAATCAGGCTTATTCAAGGAATTATTACTTAGCTATTGTACCAAATTTAACTGGGCCTACAATGATAATTATGACAATCAATATACGGGTCAATTTGGCTTTCTTTTTCTTATTCATCTACTTTTGAAATATCAATCTGAACCATGTGATTTGAAATTTATAACCGATAAGTACTTCAACGCATTCCCGAAATTTCAGATGGTCGATGATTATAATTCTCGTTCATACTATACTACCGGTGATAGAGTTGTGGAGACGAGGTTTTTTCATCGATTCGGAGAATGGTTTGGGCTTGTAGAGACTCATGAGGATAAATCAGAACCATATTGGGAAAGAAGGTCAAAGATTGTAGTATCCAATATATTGAATGATATTGTGGAATATTCTAAAGAATCAGACAAAGAGTAACATACAACCACATAACACAAAAATGCTTCGGACCAAACCGCGGCTCATTAATTCTAGTTTGGGAAGGATGGTGGGATCACATTCTTGAGGTAAGTAACTCGTGGCGGTTTGGCCATAGATTTTAAATGTTCTGCAATAAAAGAATCATTTGAAATGGTCCAAATAAATGCCTATATTAAGACATAAATAATGGTCATAATATAGGAGAGAAGGTAATGAAAAAGCTCAAAATCTCTAGTGATATTGTCCCGGTTGCTGAATTTAAAACAAGTATATCAAAATATTTAAAATCATTGAAAGAAACTGGTCATCCATTAATTATTACACAAAATGGTAGGCCGGCAGGTGTATTGATAACACCGACTGAATATGACAATTTAACCTATAAGAGTTTGTTTATTGAATCTGTAAATCGAGGCTTTAAGAATATAGAGTCAAAGGAAATCTATAGTACTGAAGAATTAAAAGAGAAGATCAAATCTGCCCGGGTCTCAAGGAATAAACAATGAAAGTGATTTGGTCGAAGGAATCTCTGGATAGATTAATTGAAATTGAAGAATTCATAGCCGAAGATAATTCAGAAAAGGCTGCAGAATTTATAGATTTCATAGTATCTAAATCTTTTCTGGTCGAAGAGAATCCAAAAATTGGAAGAATGGCTCCGGAATTTTCTGATCCAGATATAAGGGAATTATTAATCAAAGGATACAGGTTGGTTTATCGCATTAGAAAAGACTGGATAGATATTTTGACGGTGTTCGAAGGTCATCGTCAAATACGTAAGAGTGAAATTTTTATCGACGGAGAATAATCGCAGAACCCAATCATGAACCGGACGCCAACGGTTCGGGATTTCTAACCAGTTTTCTTATGCTCTGGACGAAAACAGCTTATAATAAAATGCTTTACAGGGCGGATTCTGCTGCGTTTATCAGGTCCGTCCGGTTTAGTTCAAAAAGGGCATGCACATCGGCGGCAATGGAGCATAGCGGAATTGCCGCCGATGATGATGTTAGGCCTTAAAAGCTGAATTTATAATTTAAAAAGATAAAGGGATGAATAAATGATCGAAATTAGAGAAGAAGAGCAGAAAGATTATGATTCAGTACGGATTCTTAATGATCTGGCCTTTGGACAGTCAGCAGAAGGTCATATAGTTGATAAACTCCGGAAGGCTTGCAAGCAAACAATATCATTGGTGGCCGTCTCCGGCGAGAAAATAGTAGGACATATTTTTTTTAGTCCAGCTGCAATTACACATAATGATGCACACATTATTGGCATGGGATTAGCGCCTATGGCAGTGTTGCCTGAATTCCAGAATCAAGGCATTGGCTCATTGCTCGTAATGTGTGCAT
>CAZYTI010000663.1:0-3443 GCA_964650065.1 uncultured bacterium | reverse complement strand
GAATTGTGGGAAAGATTGGGTGCCGATGTCCGTTTTCTGTACCCACAGAGTTGCAAGAAAGAGCTATATATAGCCCAAAGAACAGGAGGGGAATACATCAATGAATGGGGGAGTAAATACACATTTACAGACCCCGACGGGGCGTGGGTAAATATCGAGACTAAACCGACCTTAGCAAATGCGAACATACCAGAGATCGAAGCCTACCCCTGGCCAGAACCTGAGTCGGAACTGATCGAAGGTCTGCGTGATCGAGCGGAAGCCTTGCACAGAGCGGGAAAATATGCCATCGCCCTTAACAGACCCTTCGCCGGAGGAATATTCGATACAGCCAAATACTCGTTAAGAGGAACGGAACAATTTCTCATGGATCTCGCGTTGAATCAGGAACTTGTACAGGTGCTCTTAGATAAAATTTGTCTTGTGCAAAAACGCTATTACGGGCTTTTACTTGATGAAGTTGGTGATTTGACCGACATCATTGAAATAGAGGATGATTTAGGAAGTCAGCACGCGCCTTTGATAGCCCCCAGGATGTATAGGAAGCTCGTGAAACCGAAACATGCGGAGTTAGTCAGTTCTATTAAACAAAAAGCCCCTCACATAAAAGTTCTTATACATTCGGACGGAGCGATCAGGAAGTTTATCCCGGATTTTATTGAGATCGGAATTGATATTGTGAATCCTGTGCAGCCCGGAGCCGGAGGCATGATTCTGCATGAGTTAAAAAAAGAGTTTGGCGAGAACATCACATTTGCCGGAGCGGTCGATGTGGTAGGTGAACATGGTCTCAGAGGCAGTACTGAAGATGTCGTAAAATGTGTCAAGGACACGATTGATGCTTTGTCTCCTAATGGCGGGTATTTACTTGGTCCGTCCCATAACTTTGGCCCGGATATTCCTGCTGAGAATATTATTCTTATGACAGAAACCGCTGAGGACTACGGTCGTTATGAAAGGTAAAAAATCTGGAAAGGAGAGAAATTGTGGAAAGATTTCTTTTAGGTATTGATGTTGGCACTACGGGATGTAAAGTTGGCCTCTTCAACTTATCTGGTGAACGAATCGCTCTTAGCAGAGGTGATTATGAAACTCGTCATCTGCAAAAAGGTTATGCTGAGCATGACCCTATCGCGTGGTGGAATGTTATAAAAGAGGGTATTCAAAATATCATTACTCAAAGCGGTATTGTCGCAAAACAAATTGCGGCTATTGGTGTGGATTCCCACGTACCGACCTTACTACCAGTTAATGAAAGAGGAGAAGTCCTTTACCCTGCATTGATTTGGGCTGATAGTAGGGCGATTGATGAAAACGAATGGATTAAACAACAGATAACAGACGATGAATTCATTCATATATGTGGCAACGCATGCACTCCACTCTATTTAGCTCCGAAAATAAAGTGGTTTCAAACTCATGAGCCGCGTGCTTTCAACGAGACGTACTTATTTCTACAAGCTAATGGGTATATCAATTACAAGTTAACCGGTGATTTCTCGATGGATATATCCAATAGTGAACTGACCCTTCTTGCTGATAAAAATACAGGTGACTGGAGTCAAGAGATCTGTACTAAATTGGATATTCCAATGGAAAAGCTTCCTGAAGTGAAAGAGTGCATGGAGGTTATTGGCTCAGTATCTAAAAAAGCCGCGAAGGAGACCATGTTAGCTGAAGGGACACCAGTAATCGCTGGTGGAAATGATACGGCTATGTCCGTATTTACGTTAAATATCGTCAATCCTGGACAGGCTTTTTTAGATATAGGACATGCGACAAATCCAGGTGTATGCCTGGAAAAACCCGGGTCTTGCAGTATTTGTAATTTATATCATCACGTTTTGCCAAGTCGATGGCTATTGCAAGCTTTCGTAGGTACAACAGGTGCTGCTTTACGATGGTTCAAAGAAGCTTTGGGTGAAACTGAGGCGAATGCTGCGGAAATGATGAAAAGTGATCCGTATACACTTCTTAGTGATGTAAAAGCGGCAGAAGCTAAGCCGGGAAGCTCTGGATTGCTTTTCCTTCCATACCTGGCGGGTGTGCAAGATGCACTTGAGGTGAGGGGAATTATAGTTGGATTAAGTACTTCTACAAGTAAAGCTGATATCATCAGGTCTCTTTTAGAGGGATGTGCTTTTGCGGTCCGCCGCAATCTGGAATTAATTGAAAAAGCAGCAGGGCTTGAGATCTCAGAGTGGTACACCACGGGCGGAGGGTCAAACAGTAGCGTATGGTGTCAGATACATGCTGATATAACAGGTAAGCAAGTTCTTGTGCCACGGGTAAGAGATGGTGCCGTTTTGGGAAGCGCTCTCCTGGCTGGGCTCGGAACTGATGTATTACCAAAAGATCTCGATATTCAAAGTATCGCCCCAATTGAGAAGGTATATACATCTGACGCAAAACATCGAGATATTTATAACCAAAGTTATGAGCGGTTTTGCCAGGTTTATGAAAATTTGAGAAATTATTATGCTTGATGAGAGGATAAAAATTATGAATGGGAGTGAAAGAGTTTTCGCTGTACTAAGCGGAAAAAAACCAGATCGAATCCCTCTGTGACCATACCAATCTGTCCTTCGAGTGAAAACTTATCGAGTACCATAATTCTGTTCCTCCTTTTGATTTATATTGTAAAGGAAATAAATTACTGTTTATCTTGCAGTAAGATTTTTTGCAATATTTTTTTCTGGAAAAAGTTGTTACGAACACCAACAATTTTAATGTGTTTTTAACGTATCTTTTTGACGTACTGTACAGAGATAACATCTATATTACGGAGATCCTTATTCCTATAAGATTTAATAAAATAATAATGGTAATGATAAATTGCCAAATTAATAGATAATCCTGTAAGAGATTTTCCTTGACATTTCTGTATTTTTGACTTCTTAAGTCTCAATAACATTAAGATAAATAATTTACCGTAAAAAAAACCATTATCATAAACAGTGCCAGAACCAACGCTCCAGAAATCTTTTATTGCAAATCCAGTTGTAACTCCAGGTGGTTGATTTTGTGTTTGGAAAAATCCAGTAACAGGAGATTCTTGTGGTTCATCTTGTGCATTAACAAAATATGTTATAGAAAAAACAAGTATGAAAATTAAGAATAATGGTATAAATATTTTATTCATTAGTATCACAGCCTCTTTTATTACTACGTTTTGTTACATAAACTCTAATATTTAAATGTTTCTCTTTCATATAAAATATTATTATCCTACTTTACAATAAACATTGTTTGGATAAGTGCCACAAGGACCAATATGTGCATTTTCCAAATCTGAAATTGAAATAACACAGTAATAATCTGTTCCGCTGCTCATGCCACAATCTACTGGCGTTGCATCATCAGTACCTAGACAAACTTCATTAGTGAAGGTGTATGGTCCACTATACTCTGGACTAAATACGTGTGCATTACTTGAATCAGTT
>CAZYTI010000662.1:0-3447 GCA_964650065.1 uncultured bacterium | reverse complement strand
ACCGATGAATCACCCTATTATAAACTCAACCGTGACCGTCGAATTACCCCGGTGGGTAAAATATTACGTAAGGCATGCCTGGACGAAATTCCACAATTTATCAATGTATTGAAAGGAGACATGAGTGTCATTGGTCCCAGGCCGCCAATTCCCTATGAAATCGAAGAATATAAGAGCTGGCATTTTCGACGTCTGTTCCAGGTAAAACCGGGGATTACAGGATTGTGGCAAGTATCGGGAAGAAACACAACGACTTTTGATGAGATGGTCAAACTGGATATCGAGTATGCGAAGCATTTATCTCTTCAGATGGATATCAAAATACTCCTAAGGACATTGAAGGTTGTATTCGATTTTGATGGGAAATGACTTCGAATATAATTATGCATCCAAAGCAATATGACACTGAGTTAAATTAATAATTATTAAAAGGAGGAGTAAGATGAAAACGAATGTTGCTGTAGTAGGTTGTGGTTATTGGGGTCCCAACCTTATCCGGAATTTCAACCAGATTCCCAACTGTACCATGAAAATGTGTTGTGATGTGGATGATCAGAAACTGAAAAGAATGGATTCCCTCTACCCAAATGTCCATGTGACAAATCGGTTAGAGGACATTTTAGAAGATGATTCCATCGATGCCGTTGCCGTGGCTACACCCGTATTTGCTCACAAGGACATTGGTATCAAGTGTCTGGAGCACGGTAAACATGTGATGATAGAAAAACCCATGGCTTCCTCCTCTGAAGAATGCCTTGCCCTCATTGAATCCGCAGAAAGAAACAAAAAAGTGCTCATGGTGGGTCACACCTTTGAATACACTGCTGCCGTCAATAAGATTAAAACAATTGTGGATAGCGGTGAATTGGGAGATATCCTGTACGTGAGTTGTGTCCGGGTCAATTTGGGACTGTTTCAATCGGATATCAATGTGGTTTGGGATCTGGCGCCCCACGACATCTCGATTATTTTGTATGTCTTAAAAGAGTTTCCCAATTCCATTAACAGTCAGGGGAAGGCCCATTTTAAACAGGAGATTGAGGATGTGGCAAATGTCACCATGAATTTTCCCAATGGTACCATTGCATTTATCCATGACAGCTGGTTAGACCCGGCCAAGATAAGAAAAATTACATTTGTCGGGAGCAAAAAGATGCTGGTCTATGATGATATCGATCCCAATGAGAAAATCAAAATCTATGATAAGGGTGTGGAAGTGCCTCCTTATTATGATACCTATGCTGAATTTCAATTCTCATATCGTTATGGGGATATTTACACACCCAAGTTGGACGAATACGAACCCCTGCGAACTGAGTGTAAGCATTTCCTGGATTGTATTGAAAACGGTGAAACACCCAGAAGCGATGGTTACAGCGGTCTGCGAATCGTTTCCATCCTGGAGGCTGCCAATAAATCTATGAGAAACGGAGGAGGTCGACAGCCTATCCTCTATAACACTGAAGCGATGCCAAGGGTCGCTTGAGCATAGATCAATTGAGGTGGGCACATGGAATACCAAAGCATATCAGATGACGTTAAAATAGGAAACGACGTCAAAATATTTAAATTTGTCAATCTTTACGGATGCAAGATCGACGATAATACAAAGGTTGGATCCTTCGTCGAGATTCAGAAGGGTGCAAAGATAGGTAAAAATTGTAAAATATCAAGTCATACGTTCATATGTGAGGGGGTGACGATAGAAGACGATGTCTTCATCGGACACAATGTCACGTTTATCAATGATGCCTATCCTCGTGCGACCTCGGGAGATGGTCAATTGCAGACCGAAGCCGATTGGGAATGTATTCCCACATTGGTAAAAAAGGGAGCATCCATTGGTTCCAGCGCAACGCTTTTATGCGGCATCACTGTGGGTGAAAATGCGATTGTCGGTTCAGGTTCTGTTGTGACCAAGGATGTCCCTCCCAATACCATTGTTGCTGGAAATCCTTCCAGAATACTACGACATATAGATATGGAGACTTGAGATGAAAGTACCTTTTCTCGATTTAAAAGAGCAATACACTGCCATTCAGAACGAGATCGCTGAGGCTTTGCAGCAAGTATTGAATAAAACAGCGTTCGCTGGTGGTCCTTTCGTGGCCCAATTTGAAAAAGATTTTGCAGCATATTGTCAATGCCAATACGCGATCGGTGTCGGTAGTGGGACATCGGCGCTTTGGACGGCACTCCTGGCCCTCGGGATCGGTCCGGGAGATGAGGTCATTACCGTACCCAATACATTTATTGCCACGGCCGAAGCCATCAGCTTCACTGGCGCCAAACCTGTTTTTGTGGATATCGACGATACCACTTACACCATGGATCCTATGAAGTTAGATGAGTATCTCGCTTTCCGAAATTCGAAATCCGACATCCGAAATATCAAAGCCATTATCCCCGTCCACCTATTCGGACAAATGGCCGATATGGATCCGATCATGGAGATTGCCAAGAAGTACGATCTATTTGTGATTGAAGATGCCTGTCAGGCCCACGGAGCGGAATATAAAGGCAAGCGGGCAGGATCCATCGGCGATGCCGGTTGTTTCAGTTTTTATCCGGGGAAAAACCTGGGTGCTTACGGTGAAGCGGGTGCAGTGGTGACCAATAATGAAGAAGTCGAAAGAAAGATTCGAATGCTGCGGGATCACGGCCAGTCGAAAAAGTATTATCACGATATGGTCGGTTGGAATGCACGTATGGACGGATTTCAGGGGGCAATACTGAGTGTAAAGTTGAAGTATATCGATGATTGGAATGATGCCAGGCGGAAGAACGCAGATAGATATAACGAACTCCTGGCCGATACGGACGGTATTACGATCCCTGTTGAGGCCGAATATGCAAAACATGTATACCATCTCTATCCGATTCGCATTCAGAATCGCGAAAGCGTGATGGCATTCTTGTCTGAGAAGGAGATTTACACGGGGATTCATTATCCGATACCGGTACATTTGATGGAAGCGTACGCGTTTTTAAATCTTAGAGCGGGAAGCTTCCCGATCACTGAGAAATGTGTGGATGAGTATCTCTCTCTTCCCATGTTTCCGGAGTTGACCAAAGAACAGATAGAATTTGTCGCATCCGAAATGAAAAAATGCTGAAACACTTATACTATTTCACAAAACCGGTCATCCCTCGACGCATGCAAATCGGCATGCGCAGAGGGATCGCCTCGTTGAAACGGCACAAGTATTCGGGAACATGGCCCATCAATCAAAAGGCCAATGAACAGCCCGAAAATTGGCATGGCTGGCCTGATGAGAAGCAGTTCGCTTTTGTCTTGACGCATGATGTGGAAACAGCCCGGGGGCAGGAGAAGTGTTGCCGACTGATGGAATGTGAAGCGTCTCTGGGTTTCAAATCCTCGTTTTATTTTGTCCCGGAGAGGTATGATGTATCTGAAAAGCTGCTGGATCATCTGAAGAAAAATGG
>CAZYTI010000661.1:0-3453 GCA_964650065.1 uncultured bacterium | reverse complement strand
CTGTTACCCCTAAAATCGCCGATTTTATACAATGTTTTGTTAGCAAAAACAATTAAAAAAATGTAACTATTTTTTAACTTCATATTTTAGGCAATTTAGGCACGTCAAGATCCTTCGCTCCGCTCAGGACAAGCTTTAGGGCACTTTGCCCCCCCCCCAAACCACATCTCTCCACAGATCATCCAACACCTGACGCTTCCGGATTAGCCGAAATTCATCTCCTTCAACCAAAACTTCCGGCAATCTCAATCGACCGTTGTAATTGGAAGAAAGGGCATGTCCATAGGCTCCGGCAGCCATAACAGCCAGCAAATCACCGCGACTCACGCAGGGTAGCAGTCGATCCTGGGCAAAATAATCACCCGTCTCACAAATGGGCCCCACGACACCGACGGTCTCGGTATTCCTGCTATCCCTGTGGACGGATACAATCTGGTGATAGGAATCATAAAGTGTGGGGCGGATAAGATCATTCATACCCGCATCCACGATGATAAACTTCTTCTCTTTCATCGCCTTTGATAAAATCACTCGTGTGACCAATGCTGCACTATCCGCCACAAGGTAGCGTCCCGGTTCAAAAATAATCTTTACATCCAATTCTTTAAATACAGGTATAAGTGATGAAAAAAGCGATTCAGGATCGAGAGCCTGTTCATGTCTGTGGGTCTCTTGAATTTTGTCATCGACAATTTTGAAATAATCGACTCCCAACCCACCTCCGATATCAACAAATTGAATATCAAGACCCGATCCCTTTAATATTTGGATGAGTTCAGCAAATATTACGGCGGCTTCCATATACGGCTTCTTATTCATAATCATGGAGCCCAGATGGCAGTGGATACCATTGACACGTAAATTAGGACAAGACGCCGCAAGATGAAAAGCCTCCTCGGCCCGCTCAAGCTCAATCCCAAACTTGGTATTCTTTATCCCTGTAACAATGTGTGGATGAGACTCGATGGGTATATCCGGATTAATACGAATAGCCACACGGGCTTTTTCTCCCACTGATCCGGCAATCTTGTCTATAATTCGAATCTCTTCAAATGATTCTATATGTAAAGACAGAATTTTCTCGTGAATCGCTCTTTCAATTTCTTCATCTGTTTTTCCAACACCGGCATAAACGATCTTGTGAGGCGGGATGCCCGCCCGTAAAGCCAATTCCAACTCCCCGCCAGAAACCACATCTGCACCTACGCCTCGATCTGCCAGTATCTTGATAATATTCAGATTTCCATTGGCCTTAAGCGCATAGCAAATGAGATGATTCGTACCGGACAAGGCATCTGCTATCGATGTTAGATTGGTTTCTAATTTCTTACGGCTGTAGACAAAACAGGGTGTCCCCACTCGATCAGCAATTTTCGTAATAGGGACTTCCTCGCAAAAAAGTGCTTCCCTGATATATTTAAAAGTTTGCATATTCATAGTTTAAAAGTCCCACCCAAAGAAGAATTGTGTAAATGTTTCCGGATATATTTTTTTAAAATTGGTTTTCTTACCGACATCCAATCGAAGTACAAGATACCCTCCAAATCGGAGTCGAATCCCAAATCCCAGGCTCCCTTTGAGATCACTAAATTTATCGCTCCAAACATTGCCTGCATCAACAAAAATGGCTCCCCGGATAGAACTGAAACCGATACCTCCAAAAGGAAAACCCATATAGAGCTGATCAATAAAAGGGAACCTGAACTCGTTGGATATTAAAAAAAGTTTTGTCCCCCACAGTGACCAGAGTTTATACCCCCGAAGATCCCAGGATCCTCCCATAACAAATGGCAGGGGTTCCTTACCATGATTGAATTGTCCCCAGACACGAACGGCATGACACATCCGATAGCCAATACGGAAATACCTGCGTAGGTCGACCATGATCGTTGTAAAATTTACATTCGAGTGACTTATATCCACTGTATTGCCCAGTGCTATGTTGTAACGTCCACCATCCAACGGACCTGTCGGCCCCCAGAGGGAATTATCCTTGGTATAAGAAATGAAGTTTGAGACCAGAAATGCTTTTCGTGGCGGGTCACCGGTATACCAGTCTTTATTCGAACTCCGAATATTGACACTTGTTTCAATCCGTTCGAATGAATTCAAAGGGTAACTGACCGATACAGATCCGCCCAATCGACTTTCATAAAAATAGCCTTCATAATAATTAAAATATCGTCCGGCCAGCCGATAGAGTCCCAATGCAAAATTAACTCGGCGGGACAAATCCACCCGTGAAGCAGCAAAATTGAATCCATCCCAAAATTCCGAACGGGTTCTGGCATTATTGAAAATGAGAAAATTGTACTGTTCATCCCCCAACATATCCGAAATGACCAGTTGGCCACCTCCGGCCGTACCATAAATTGGATCCTGAATGACCTGACTCTGGGCAATATCCAGACTAAATCTCCGTTTGTACCTGACTTTGCTCGATTCCATGTACCCGCTGACCTGAGGAAACATCCATAATCCGGAAGATTTTACCAGAGAATCAGGTTTATGAGGAAGGTTATTTTGAAGACGTTCCTCAACATCATATAGAGCACTTATCTGGAAGCTCCATTTTTCGAAAGCAGAAAAAATCAGTGTCCCACGGTCCGTCCAGCAGGGGAAGAATCCACCACCTGGAAAGTGGGTGAGTTGTTTCAAAACAGGTGAAACAGTCAAATTAGGACTTCCATCATAGAGGGTATAAACTGGACGCGAAATACCCGCCTGATCCCTGGCCATCCCCTGCTCAACCACCCAAATGTTATAAACACCTCCCCGGTCTGAGGAAAAAGCAATGAACCTCCCATCCGGTGACCAGGTAGGATTTCGATCATGATGCGGCCCAAAAGTCAGGTATCGAACTCGACCTTCCTGTAAATCATAAAGAAACAGATTGGAATATCCCTCCTTGCCAACATCTGTTCTATCTGAAGCAAATACGAGCCACCGACCATCAGGTGACCAATCCGGATCCTCATCACTGTAGAAATCATCCGTGAGTCGACGAATCGAACCATCATCCAGCCGAACGAGAAAAATATCCCTCTGTCCGGCCCTGTCCAATCCTGATATAGCGATAAATGTACCGCTCGGGGACCATGCGGGGGATAAGAGAGAAACAAATCCAGGGAATGAATATTTTCTGATCACGCTTTTTTTCGAAATATCGTAAATATAGAGAATATCACGTGCACCACTCTTGGCCACAAAGGCCAATCTACCCTTCCCATCGATATCGATCCGACTCTTTTGGAGATTAAAAGACTCCAACTCGGGCGTTCTTTCTCCTTTGATAAGAATTTCCGGCTTTTGCTCTCGATATCCAACCACAGGTTTTTGATAAATACTGGAGTAGCCATCCCGATTTGCCATGAAAACCACCATGGCAGTATCACCTTGACGGTAATATGTCGGAATTGTATTGTATCCTTTCTCTGTAATTCGCGTCGTCAC
>CAZYTI010000660.1:0-3456 GCA_964650065.1 uncultured bacterium | reverse complement strand
GCATAACTATAGCGATTAAAAAATGTCTTGACTTTTAACTAAAAAACTTTGTGGCGTATTTATGTTTAAAACAAAAAGAACAACCCGATCGGTTAATGATCGACGTTATTTTAATTTAAAGTTTGCCCGTACAAGCTTCTCCACCAGTCGTTCCGGCAAAACACGCCTGACAAATACCATCAGCGGACCCATACCACCGACCGTGTAAAAAGCTCTCGGACGCCTTCTCTTGAGCATACGGGCAACCTTTCGGGCAACCACCTCAGGACCGGGTGCACTGGCCATGTGCCTGTCCCGCACCTGTTCTACCAGGGTCTGATTATGATCGTATTCCGGTATATTGAGGTGATACACATCTGGGGTGATGGCCGTGTGAATATCGTTGGGTTCCACGATCGTCACACGGACTCCACAGGCCATCACTTCATTCCGCAGCGACCACGTATATCCACCCAGGGCAAATTTCGTGGCCACGTATGTGGACTGGAATGGCACGGCAAATTTCCCGCCCATGGAGCCGATATTGATGATGAACCCATGCTTCCGTTCCCGCATCCCAGGCAAAAATCCCTGAATCAACTGAATGGGCCCAAATAAATTCGTCTGAAAAAGGGCTTCAGTCCGACCCAGGGGATAGACCTCGGCAGGACCGATTTGACTCTGCCCCGCGTTGTTGATGAGAACATCCACGGACTGGACTTCCTTTATGCAGGCCTCGATGGATTCGACATCGTTCATATCGAGCCGGATGTACCTGACCCCATCGAGCGGATCATTTATCTTCTCGGGAAATCGCGAGGTACCAATGACCTCATAACCAATTCTGGTGAGCAGCTCGGCTATGGCCCTGCCTATCCCCCGGGACGCCCCGGTAATGAGAACTTTTTCTTTATTCATATTCTAATAGCTTCTTTCGATTTTTCCCCTGGAGGAAGAAAATATATAAAATAACCCAGAGCCACGCCCTGGGCCTACTTATCTCATTCCTTCTGTGTTTTGTGTATTTGCTTAGTTGATCGAATATAATTGAAGTAGGACGACAATTTGCCTACTTTATCAAATATCACACAATGGGTTGGTTCGATCAACTAAACAGCCATATCTAATTTCAAATTCAAATCGTCGCGAACCTTGCGGTATGCCTCCAGTGTCTTTTGAATGTCTTCTTCGGTGTGGGAAGCCGTGGGAATCATCCGGAACAGGACGATACCCTTGGGCACCACCGGATACATTACGCCAGTGATGAAGATACCCAGGTCCCGCATGCTCTTGATGATCTTCATGGCCAAACTGACTTCCCCGGCCGGTACATACACCGGTGTGATAGGCGAAGGCACATCACCCACCTTAAATCCCAAATTCCGAATTCCTTCCTTGAGTTTGGTAGAAATTTCCCACATCCTGGCCCGTCTCGCCTTGTCGCTGCGAATAATTTCCAGCGTCTTCAGCAGGATTTCCACATATATCATGGGCAGACTCTTGGCAAAGACCTGAGTTCGGGCATTGTAACGGATCCAGTCCACCACCTGCTTACTGGAGGCGCTCACACCCCCGATGGCTGCAAAGGCCTTGGCAAAGGTGCCGAAATAGATATCGATTTGATCGTGCACACCATAATAGGACGCCGTTCCCTGTCCCGTCTCCCCCATGACACCGAAACCGTGGGCATCATCCACGAACATCCGAGCTCCATACTTCTCTTTCAGAGCACAGATATTGGGCAGGTCGGCCAGGTCACCCTGCATGCCGAACACACCTTCTGTGACGATGAGGATGCCGCCTTTACGATCCCGGTTGATCTTTTTCAGATTCATTTCCAGGCTGTCCATATCGTTGTGTTTGAACACCCGGTACTTGGCCTGGGCACCCAATACGCCGTCCACCATGGACGCATGGGAGAGTTTATCGAACACAATGGTATCATTGGATTCCGTTAAGGACTGGATCGTCCCCGTCACACCCATGTATCCATAATTAAAGAGAATCCCCGCTTCCTTTTCCACGTAATCGGCCAAATTCCGCTCCAGTTCTTTATGCCTGGCCGTATTTCCGGTCATCATCCTGGATCCCATGGGTGTACTCGTGCTGTACGTCTCTGCCGCCTTGACGGCCACCGCCTTGATCTCTTCATTTTCTGCCAGTCCCATGTAGTTGTTGATGGACCACTGGATAACCTCTTTCCCTTGAAATATCATATGCGTCCCGGGATTCGACTCCAGTATGGGTCGTGTATAATAAAAATCATCCATAGCACGCAAAAAGCCAAAATAACCCTGATCAGTATTGCATTTATCAAATAGATCCATAACCTGCCTCCAAACTCATTCGAATAGGTAAAATGAAAGCCACCGGAACAAAAAAGAATAAGTATAAATATAAAAACCATATTTGCTTTATGCAACTAAAAATTTAACCTATTTCAGTTTGAGTACTTTTCTCCCTCCAGGAAAAATTCACAGAACATCTATGCCGTTAGACTCGTAAAATATGCATACGGTTGAATTTATCGATGAGGGAGGGATTCATGTTAAAATCGAGAATCATCAGGTTGGTCTTGGCCGTTGTGATCGTGACCGTTGTATTATTCATCCGAAAAACCACCGATTCCAAATCCAAAACAATTCCGGATCTCAGCGGACCTTACCTAGGACAGACTTCCCCTGGACCCGAGCCCCAGCTCTTTGCTCCGGACATTGTGACGACAGGCCTCTATACCCGGGACCTGGCCATGACTCCCGATGGTAACGAAATCTATTTCTGTGTAGTCATGGGCAATTACGATTACGCCACCATCATGGTTACCAAACAGGTGGATGGCCATTGGACCGAACCCAGAGTGACGCCATACATGGGGAATCCGGAGCATATGAATTTGGAGCCCTGCATCTCCCCCGATGGCCAAAAGTTCTACTTCCTTTCTAACCGACCCAACGACGATCAAAGCGAAACCGAAGGTAATTCGGATATTTGGGTCATGGACAGAGAAGGGGACAAATGGGGCGAGCCCTACAATCTGGGATCCCCCATCAATACCGAACAGGGGGAGTTTTTCCCATCCATTACCAGTAACGGGACCTTCTACTTCACCCGGGCGTTAAAAGGACAGCAGGCCAACCATATCTATCGGTCCAGGCTGGTAAATGGAAAGTACTCGGAGCCGGAAAAACTGCCGCCCCAGGTGAATTCCGGTTCCTCTCAATTCAACGCCTATGTGGCACCGGACGAAAGTTTTCTCATTGTACCGGTCTATGGCCGCGAGGACAGCCAGGGTTCCACCGATTACTATATTTGTTTCCGGAATGCGGACGACACCTGGAACGAGCCCATCAACCTGGGAGACAAGATCAACACGACCGGTGGATTGGAGTATTCTCCATACATCTCACCGGATGGAGAATATTTAATTTTAATTTAAAAGCGAATGAGAGAGAAAACGATTTTTAACCAAAAAAACAT
>CAZYTI010000659.1:0-3459 GCA_964650065.1 uncultured bacterium | reverse complement strand
TAAAGTTGGAGCGAACAGGAAATGGCCGATAAATCAAAAAACCTGCTGTTGAAATCCTGGCGTGAAGAGCGCCATGTATATGAAAACTACAATGCTGAAACCGGGCGGGGTGACGATGCCGGGATGAGCGATAAATTCTATCACTGGGGTGCGCTGTTGGGCTTTATCGGTATTATTGATGAAGGATATGTGCCGTCTCCCCAGGTCCCCATAATGAACAACGAATGATGTGTTATTAATGAATCAAGAGGAAGTTACATGAGTGAAGGTCTTTCCGGAATGGCAAGTAAGAAAATATACAGTTCTGAGTTGGATGAGGCCATGGTACCGACGCTTTTATTTGATAACCTCCAGGGCACTGCGATCCTGTTCAACCGGGATTACTTTAATAAAAGCCGTAAGACAGGATCAAATTCGCTAGGCCCCTTCCGGGAATTGCGCACCGGGGCACAATCCATTAAAGTATGAGAGAAATAAGAACACTAATTTTAAATCCTATAGTAGTATCCCAATAGCCAGAGGATCAGTAGAAAGGATGGAAAGATGAAAAAGAAGATATTGTTAGGCGCCGTTTGCATTTGCATGGGTTTGTCCCAGGCTTATACACAGACTGCAGATTTGTCCAAACAGATCGATGCAAAAAAAATTGATACTGAATCAGTCCTCTGGTACGACAAACCTGCCCAGGAATGGGAAGAGGCCCTGCCCGTGGGCAACGGCCGCCTGGGCGCCATGGTATTCGGGAAGTATGGGGAGGAGAGAATCCAACTCAACGAAGAGACTCTCTGGTCCGGCGGTCCCTATTCCACGGTAGTCAAGGGAGGAGGCAAAGTGCTGCCGGAGATCCAGCGGCTCATTTTCGAAGGCAAGCCGATAGAAGCGCATAAACTGTTCGGCCGTCACCTGATGGGCGACCCGGTTGAGCAGATGAAATATCAGTGCCTGGCCAACCTGCATCTCTTTTTCGAGGATGAAGCGGAGGTCACGGACTATAAACGCTGGCTCGACCTTGAGACAGCCACCACCCATGTGGAATACAATGCCCATGGAATCAAGTTCCGAAGGGACATCGCTGCATCGGCTCCGGATCAGGTGATCGTGGTGAGATTGACGGCCGATAAACCTGGACAGATATCCTTCCGTGCCCAACTCAGGGGCGTTCGCAATACGGCCCATTCAAATTACGGTAACGATTATTATCAGATGGATGGAATTGGGAACGATGGAGTGATGATCAACGGCAAGTCTGCCGATTATCTGGGGGTGGATGGCCAATTGCGCTACCGGTCCCAGTTGAAGGCGGTTTCCGAAGGGGGTGACATGCAGGTCATCGGGGACGAGCTGTTTATTGAGGGGGCAAATGCTGTGACTCTCTATTTTGCCGCGGCCACCAACTTTGTCAATTACAAAGATGTGAGCGGTGACCAGGTTGCCCGGGTAACTGAGACATTCAAAGGGATTGAGGGGAAGTCCTATCATGAGATATGGAAGGCTGCAATTGCAGATTACCAATCCTACTATCAGCGCGCTTCCCTGAAGTTAGAAGCGGCATCAAACTCCATGTTGCCCACGGACAAGCGCATGGCGGCCTTTGAAAACAGCAGCGATCCGAGTCTCGCCGCTCTGGCCTACAATTTCGGCCGTTACCTCCTGATATCCTCCTCACGTCCGGGAACGGAAGCTGCCAACCTGCAGGGTATCTGGAATCAAGATCAAAATCCGAAGTGGGATTCCAAGTACACCACCAACATCAACACGGAGATGAACTACTGGCCGGCGGAATCGGGCAATCTATCCGATTGTGCGGAACCATTGATTACTCTGGTGAAAGAACTGACCGATCAGGGCAGTCAGGTCGCCTGGAAGCATTATGGAGCCGGCGGCTGGGTGTTTCACCAGAATACAGATATCTGGCGTGTAGCAGCACCCATGGACTGACCCACATGGGGTACGTTCACAGTAGGCGGGGCCTGGCTGACAACCCATTTATGGGAACATTATCTCTATACCCTCGACCGGGATTATCTCCAGGATGTGTATCCGGTAATCAAAGGTTGTGTGGATTTCTTTATGGATTTTCTGGTTGAACACCCCAACGGGAAATGGCTGGTGACCAATCCCTCCAACTCCCCCGAAAATCCGCCGAAAGGCCCCGGGTATGAGTACTTCTATGATGAGGTACCCGGATTCTATTATTTCACGACCATTTGCTATGGTGCCAGTATGGACATGCAGATTCTCACGGATCTGTTCAGCTATTACGCCGAGGCCAGCAAGGTGCTTGGACACGATAAGGAGTATGCGAAGAGAGTCCTGGCCGCACGGGCCCGGCTGGTGCCGCCGAAAATAGGAAAGGACGGCACCTTGCAGGAATGGACCGAAGATTACGAGCAGCTGGAAGATAAACACCGCCATTTCTCTCACATGTATGGTCTCTACCCGGGAAATGTCATCTCTGCTAAACGGACCCCTGAATTGGTGGATGGCTGCAAAGCCGTACTGGAGCAGCGAGGAGATGGGGGCACCGGATTCTCACGCGGCTGGAAAATGTGTCTGTGGGCCCGGTTGTATGGCGGCCAACGGGCTTACAAAATATTCAAAGGCTATATCAAGGAGCAGGCCTATCCACAACTCTTTGCCAAATGTTACACGCCTTTACAGGTCGATGGTACATTCGGTGTAACAGCAGGAATAACCGAGATGCTGATTCAGTCCCATGAAGGGGTCATCGATTTACTGCCTGCCCTGCCTGAAACCTGGAGCAAGGGAGAGTTCGATGGTGTTTGTGCCCGGGGAGCATTTGAGCTGGATATGCAATGGATTGATGGTCAGATAACACGTTTAGAAGTTTTATCGAAAAAGGGACAGACCTGCCGGATCAATCCGAAAACGGAAGTTAAAATCACTGCCGACGGCAGGAAGGTAAGGAGCAAAACACATAAAGATGGATCCATTGAGTTTAAAACAAGGGCAGGGCAAACGTATACACTTGTTCGATCCAAATAAATCAGCAATATTATTTGGCAGGAGATATAAATGAATGAATCCCGAAGAGCATTTTTAAAATTAATAGCAGCTTCCGGTCTTGCCGCATTATCACCGCATTTCCTGTCCTGCAATTTAGCGGATACGAAAAAGAAACAGCCCAATTTCATCATTTTTCTGGCTGATGATCTGGGGTATGGTGATCTGGGCTGTTATGGAAATCCGATAATACAGACGCCGCATATTGACCAGTTTGCAAAACAGGGAGTCCGTTTCACCGATTGTCATTCTGCAGGAACCGTCTGTTCTCCTTCCCGTGCCGGTCTATTAACAGGCCGGAATCCATATCGATCCGGATTTTATTATATAGCGGGAGGTGGAGCATATTTACGCAGAGAAGAAAAGACAATCGCTTCAATTCTTAAAGATAACGGATATGATGTCATCTCTCTCGATGAACTGGTGGACGGCATA
>CAZYTI010000658.1:0-3467 GCA_964650065.1 uncultured bacterium | reverse complement strand
CTCGTCTGAATTTGTGATGATGGATTACATTATCAGAAAGGTGCCGAGCGAAATTGAACAGCTTAAGCGAATTAGAAAGGATAGAGTTGAACGTGCAGAGAAAGCTTTTGCTGGAATCGTGCCGGGTGTAACCAAAAATCGAGAGGCGGGAGTCACTCTCTTTAGTCGGAGAAGCACAGGACTGTCACAGAGGGGAAGGAGCCCGGGCTATGAAAACTCTGTGATCCAGGGAGGCGACATCGTTGCGTCACCAAGCCAGGGAATGTACGCTTATGTGCTTCGTGAAGGAGAGACTGAACCGCCTCCGGAAATCAAAAAACTCTGGGCGGAATATCTGAAAATCGATAAGATTTTAGCAGAGACCATCAAGGCGGGACTCACCCCTCGTGAGATAATTCGAAACTACACGCAGAAATTTGAGGTGGCAGGGATTATTGTCAGGGATAACCAATTGCATATGGTTATCCCCAAGAACAATTTTCCGGTTTATTCCGCAGGTTTTGATCCTGAAAAAACCCAGATTAGTGTCGACTGCCATGGCATGATGAAAGGAGCACGTGAGAGGCCGGAGGAGAATTATTTTGGCCCCAGGATTGGTTCTCTCGGTCCGGATTGGCAAAAGGATATACCACTCCCGCCCGATCACCACTTTGTTTTAGAATATTTTTTCTATATGCCATGGCCTGCCGGCGAGGGCGAAGACCAGTATTTGTTCTGGTGGGATCATGAGCAGGCGATTGCCACCGAAAGTGGAGTCGAGTATTTATCTCCGCCCCAAAAGGAGCTTATTCTCATTCGTTAATGGTTTGCTAACTTAAATTATTCACCACGGAAGTACACGGAATAACACAGACAACAAAAAAAACAATATGTTATGAAAAAACAAATTTTTGAAATTACCTATAACTGTGAATTTAATGAGGTATGCAATGAAAGCGAAGCGTATTTTTACGGTCGGTTTATTTTTACTGTTTATGGCAGTTTCATCGGTCTCTGCACAGGAAAAGGTATACTACGATGTGGTGCAGAAGCTCATGGATTTTGAATTTGCAAATTCTGATGTGATGGAGAATGCCAGCTGGTTGTGTGATGTTTTTGGTGGAAGGAATGTGAAAACGCCTGCATATCGTGAGGCGTGTGAATGGGCAAAAGAACGGTTAAAGGAATACGGCCTCTCGAATGCCAGGCTAGAGCCGTATGATTTCGGTAATGGCTGGGATATCGATTACGTCTCTGTGCACATGGTGGCTCCCAAGTATATGCCAATCATTATGGATATCGGCCCCGGCAGGGTGAGGGGTATTGGTTGCGCAGGGAGCGAAGTACTCCGGGCAATATTTAAAGAATGGATTAAACCGTTGCATGGCATCGGGATGGCACACATTTTCACAACTGGAGCGATGCATTCAGCCTACACGGAAGTCGGTTTGCTCGGCTTGACGTTTGATCATGACAGAAAAGAGATCGATGTCTGGAACGCCCACACCAATATGGATGTGTATGAGCGTCTTTTTCCGGATGGCATGATGCAGACAGCGGTGGTGGTGGCGACGTTGGCGTATCATGCCGCCATGCGTGATGAAAAGCTTCCCCGGGTTGTGCCGTTGCCCTGGTAATGTGACTATTTTAGCATTAAATAAGGTCGACCAAACATAATCATTACTTAACAAAAGGAGTACTCTGATGTCTACTCAAAAAGCTTTTTGTGTGATTCTTTCTTTGGCCGTGTTTTTGGGGCTGTGTCATTTCGCAGCGGCCAAATCCGCACCTGCGAATGCACCCCTATCCGGTCAACAGGCTAAGGAGGAAAACGAATTAAGGGAATGGAATAATCAGATTCGCCGGGAGAAATTCGACCTCGTCCTGCCTGTAGCCATGCGGAAGCACAATGTCGATATGTGGATCCATGTGATGAGAATAGCCATTCCTGATGATTTCGGTACAGAAGAATTAGGCAGTACCTCCGGCGTTTTCGTCTTCACGGACCGTGGCGGAGACAGGATCGAACGCGCTGTGCTCGGACGCCGCTGGGGAGCTTCACATCGGGGATGGGGAGAGAGGGATTATGAGTTGGTTGAAGAGTGTGGAGCATACGATATAATCAGTGATCCCATTCGTGTGCAGGAGCCTTTGGCAAGCCCGGTAATAGAATATGATTTTCGGTTTAAGGGTTTGAGAGAATTTGTGGAAGCACGTGACCCCAAGCGTATAGCGGTCAATTTCATGATGAATCTGGGGATGTGGGAGACCTATACTGACTTCGGAGGTGCAAGAGACGGCTTGTCGCATACAGACTATCTCCTTTTGACCGAAGAGCTCGGTGAAAAATATACCGACAGGATGGTCTCGTCTGAATTTGTGATGATGGATTACATTATCAGAAAGGTGCCGAGCGAAATTAAGCTACTCAAGAAAATCAGTAAGGACAGAGTTGAACGTGTGAAGAAAGCTTTTGCTGCAATTGTGCCGGGTGTAACGGAAAGGCGCAAGGCTGGCGTCACTGTCTTTCGTAGGGGAAGCACAGGCGAATCACAGAGGGGGAGGAGTCGCAATTTTGATGATGTGATCCAGGGAGGCGACATCGTTGCAGCGCCGAGTCAGGGAATGTACGGCTATGTGCTCCGTCAAGGAGAGACTGAAGCGCCTCCGGAAATCAAAAAACTATGGGCGGAATATCTGAAGATCGATAAGATTTTAGCAGAAAACATCAAGGCGGGATTGACCCCTCGTGAAATAGTTCAAAACAGCAAGCGGAGATTTGCCGATGCAGGGATTATTTTGAGGGAGGACCAAATGCACATGGTGACACCAAAGAACAATTTTCCTGTGTATTCCGCGGGCTTTGACCCGGATAAAACGCACCTTAGTATCGACTGCCATGGCATGATGAAGGGAGCGCGTGAGAGGCCGGAGGAGAATTATCTTGGCCCCAGGGTGAGCTCTTATGGTCCGGAATGGACGTGGGATATACCACTCCCACCCAATCACCACTTTGTGTTAGAATATTTTTTCTATATGCCGTCGCCTTCCAGCGAATACGAAGATCAATATATATTCTTTTGGGATCATGAGCAGGCCATTGCCACTGACAGTGGCGTCGAGTATTTATCTCCGCCGCAAAAGGAGATTATCCTCATTCGTTAATGGTTAGCTAACTTAAATTATTCACCACGGAAACACACGGAATAACACAGACAACAAAAAAAACAATATGAATCAGGATGAATTTAAGGAATATTTCATAAAAACATAAGGAGGATTGATCATGTCAAAACGAGAAATTTTTATCTGCATTGTTTCTTTGACCCTGTTCTTGGGGCTGAGCATTGCTGCAACAGCTCAATCGGTATCAAAATTACCCAATGCACAGGAACTTGAAAAGCTCAGTATGGAGGAATGGAATAATCAGATTCGCCGGGAAAAGTTTGACCTCGTCCTGCCTGTGTCCATGCGGAAGAACAACGTCG
>CAZYTI010000657.1:0-3474 GCA_964650065.1 uncultured bacterium | reverse complement strand
GGATGACTTCATGGATAAACGCATCACCGTAGGGACCGACGTTTTCCGAATTAATGGCATACTAATCGTCGTAGTAGGGCGTCGGGTGCTGAAATGTCACCAGTAATAGTCGCGGAAAGTCATCGGATACCCATGCGTCATAGAACGCATTGCCCGGCTTGCCGTTCTCCGGAGCTTGGAAGCCCCCCGGATTTCTCGTGGAGAAATGGCCATGCTGAAAGACGATGGGATAACGCACTTCCGGATGTTCGTTAAAACCTTTGGGCAGAAGGATGCGCGCCCCGATAAACATGTCGTGTCCCCAGAACTCAGAGACCAATTTACTCTTCACCCTGATGTTCTTCACCCATTCCGTATCCTCCGGCTCAGGGATGGGGGGAATTTTCTGATCCAGGACCAGCGAGATGGTCCTGTTCTCGTGGGGGTCAAAACGGATCTTCTGTGTCTCGCTGAAGAGATTGCCCGGGGAATAGCGCCACTTCTGACCTTCCCCCCGATCCATATGCAGTTTCACGACATGTCCATCAGCACGGTGAAAAGTTGTGTACACATTGAGATAGGCCTTCACGTAGTAATCTCCTGCGGGAATCTGTTTCAAGCTCCGCACCGGATTTCCGCGAGCCGTTTCATCCAGGATAACCTGCACTCCGGGCTCGAGATCATCCACGTCGATCCCGAATACGGGTGTTCCGTTGGCATTGACATCGGTGATGAATTTTTCTGTACGAGAAAGAAGGTGCAATAATCGCCCCGATGTGGGCAGGCCCCTTACAGAAGCATCAAAGGATACTGAAAATCGGGTGCATCCCTCATGTGCCTGCACGGCTGTGAGTGGGCAGACGCACAACAATAAAAGCATTGGAAGTAAAATGAACTTTTTCATGGTGATACGAAATGGGATTACCAAATTCACCTCCTGTACAGATGAGTCTTTGATAATGCTGGTGTGGATGCTTTCTGTATCGCCCTTCCTTGCACAAGTATATCGAAGATCCAGGGCTGTTGGATTCACGAACAATTATTGAATAATTCGGATCTCTTCAATCCCGATCTATTCATAATTATCCCGATTTTCAATATTCAATATATTAATAAGGAATCGGGAGGGATTCGGGATAACCTCAACAATGCTTACCTTAATTTCTCGATCTCATCCGTCAAACCGGTCATCTCCCAACGGATTAACGCCATGGGAATCATGCCCGCTGCAAAAAAGTCATCCATAAATGTCTGAAGCTGAAATTGATCGCCTATCTGATTGCTCCTGTCGGCTAACAATTTCTCTAATTGCACCTTACCGATGAGGTACCCCGTTTCATACCCGGGCTGCCTCGGCGTGATCTGCAGGTGTCCCCAGATTAAGTGATCCTCTTTGGATGCCCATCCCCTGGGAGACCACTCGGCATCGTGGGCAACGGTTTCTTCCACATTAAAAATGTTATTATGCAGCTTCAGGTCACCCATGGCTCGAACGGCACGGTACGCCAGCATGATGTAGGTAATTTCTTTCCCCAACGGCCGATGGTCCTGCAGCCCTGCCTGCATCATCATCTCCTCCAGGCCGGTGGCCACTGCTTCAGCCCGGATATGATCGATACCATAGCGCTTCACATTGCTTCTGATGGGATGATGACTGTTCTTATATCTCACATCATCCATATAGTGCCCGGCCAGGTTATGGCAAAGCTGGGCAAACAGATCACGGTCTTCACATTGCTGAAAAAAACCTTTGAACGGACTCTTTCTTTCCGGGCCATCCCACGCGACCAGCAACGTCCCGGGGCCCAAAGGTTCGAACCCATCCGGCAACGTGAATATTCCCTCCTCTTCTAAAAAACGGATTAAATAGGCTTCGGTTTGGTTGTACAAGTCATTGTATTCCGATTCCGTGGAAACAACTTTGAGAGGAGGCCGGTTTCTGTTCTTGTGCTCTTCAAGTCTGAGAAAAGCCATGGCCCGTTGATACTCCCGCTGGGCAAGTATCATGCACTCGTCCCATGTGTACGGTAACAGTTGCACGTGCTTCAACCACCAATCGTAGTTTTCCTTACCCACGCCTGCGGAGGCTGTCATTGCATCCTTGTTCCTTTTAAGCCATAAAACATAAGCATCGATGGCGGTCCTGGCGCGCTGCGCATCAGCTACCAGGGCAGGATGATAATTTTCGAGCTCGTCAATGAACTCCTGAAAAACCAGGCTTTCCTTATCTTTGGACCGAATCGCCAGAAGAGCCAGAACTGCAGACCCTTCCGTGAGATTGCCCCGGGCTTGCTCGAGGATATCGGGTATGGCATGCAATTTGAACCGCAAATCGGCCACGCCTTCTCTCGAAAGAGGAAGTTCGGGCAGTCCGTCGAGGGCACCGTCTATTGTAGGGTAAGGATCGAACGGGATGAAGGTGTAGAATCCGGGGTCACGTGACCAGGGACGTATTACACGATGATAGAATTCCAAACCATGCATTGCCGCCCCCACCAGGCGGTAATCCACCTGCCGGGAAACGGACCAGTGACTGGTATCCACTTCGGACAAACGTTTTTGATAGTTAAGGAGTCCCCGCTGTTGCGCTTCCATGGCATCACGTGTGTAATCTGGGACGCCGTCATTAACAACCGGCCTCTGAAAATCCAGAAATTCGTGATAGAGAGATACCAACCGGTCATACTGCGCTTCAGGATTCATTTGCCCTTTGACGTCATCCTGAAAACAGAATACGACCGCCATGACCAGAGACAAACGTACCGGCCATTGAAAGAAGCATCGCATATTCAGTTCCTCCTGCTAACCTGGATTATTCATGAATCCATGCCTCAAAGACACCCCGCCTGCCATCGTCCGACTATCCACCAACATTCGATCAGCAGGTGCGGCTGGCAGGCAAGGCTCTAAGAAACAAATAGATAATGTTCCTATTTCAGAATCCAACCCAATCGTGCAATGTGATACCCCTGATGGTCGGATCGGACGCCTGCAATATAATACTGGTCCCCCTCCACGACAATTCTTGCGGCTTCCACAGGCAGGCTGGTGATCCGGAATCGATCGTGATCAATACCAAAGTCAAACGGATCCGGAGACCGGTAGACGGAGGTCATGAATTGCTCTGAGTCTTTGGAAGAATGGGTCCGGAACAAATAGTAACACTTCTCGGACGGATGATATATAACAACGGGTACCTCGGCATCGTACCAGTCACTGCCGGCACGCCCTCCGGTTGAGACGATTCGGGAATCACTCCAGTCGTGAAGGTCCTTTGATGTCCGGCAGTAAATGGCCCCTTTACCGTCTGGATTGGCCGTATAATAGACATGATAGATGCTGTCCACGACCATAATCATAGGATCCCGGGACCCGTTACCAAGGCCTTCATGAAAGCGTCCCGCCTGATTTTCCGGATTGAGTTGACGGGCAAATGTTTTCCCATCAGGACTTCGGGCCAGGCAAAACTGATCCCAGTAACCATGCACCATCACC
>CAZYTI010000656.1:0-3479 GCA_964650065.1 uncultured bacterium | reverse complement strand
CATTTCTAATCACAGGAATTTATGGCACGTATTGCAAGATCGTAACATGAGTGATGTCGACCGCCAAAATCTGCTCTCCCATTTTCTCAATAACAAAATGACAATAAATAACACGGGAAAAGGATGGCATACAGGAGAATTAATACCAGACACCTTTCTGGGATATTTTGTACTTCCTGTCGGTATTTTTTTCGAAAATGATAGCAGAGTCGCGTCCGTTGAAATAAAACTCGGCCTTGGGGATATCGAAAACGTATTTGCAGAAATCCTTCAGGAAGGCGAGGCACTGACCATTTTCAATCGTTCTGACATTCCACTATTCCCATCAGGTGCAGATCGAGTCCTTCCTGAGGAGCTTCCCGAGACCGAAGCGATTGTTCGGATAGAAGATTACTTGTATATGCGTTATCCACTATTCATACCCACATGGTATCTCTTGTTGTCAAAAGAGCTGCCTCCTCTGTCTTCATTGCGTTTTCAAGCGCCACCTCTTCGTTGGACTTTCATCGTCTTTGGATTGTTAATCGTCCTTTTATTCTCCATCCTCTTGTCATTGTGGATTGAACATCCACATAAAAAACTGATACAAACGGCAACCGAAATGGCAAGAGGCCATTTCGATCACCGGCTGCCACCTCAGAACAATAAAACAATGGATCGCCTGGTTAAGCTTTTCAACTATATGGCCGAAGAGATGGATCGTCTTCAAAAGATGGATGTGAGTGAAATTATAACCGAAAAAAATAAGACGGAGACAATTCTTCGACACATTGCTGATGGCGTTGTTGTGACAGATACCCAAGATCGCATCCTAGTGATTAATTCTGTGGCCGAAAAATGGTTTGGACTCGATGAGAGAAATGTGATCCAAAAGGCGATTCGGGAAAGTATTAAAAACCAACCTTTGATTTCGTTACTCCAAGAAGTCAAAGATGGAAGACTGCATAGTTCTGCCGAATTCAGCTTTCTTGTCAAAGCGACTAAAATGAAGAAGGTTTTTCAAGCACATGCTGCGCGTGTACATAATCCCGAAGATAAACTGATTGGCGTTGTCACAGTGATACGGGATGTGACAAGAGAAAAAGAAGCGGATCGAATTAAAACAGAATTGGTTTCCATGGTGGCCCATGAATTAAAGTCCCCTCTCACTTCTATCTACGGATTCAGTGAACTACTGTTGGATTCGGAGTTGAATGATCCGAAGGCCAATGAATATGCTCGTGTCATACTGACCGAATCGACAAGACTAACGGACCTGATAAACAAATTCCTGGATCTTTCCCGTTTGGAAGCGGGCCGCACTGAAATTAAGATGAATCCATTTGATCTTCGACAGGTTGTGGAGAAGATAGTGGATGTTTACAAGGGACAAGCGGTGAAAAAAGATATCAAGGTGATCACCGAGATTCCCAAAAAGCTACCCCTGGCTTTCGGTGATCCTGACATGATCGAACAGGTTCTGCTTAATCTTTTCAGTAATGCTGTTAAATACAGTCCCAAGCATTCAAAAGTGGGCATCGAAGCCAAAGTCAACAAGAATGAGATTGTCGTGAGTGTCATCGATAACGGATATGGTATACCCAAGGAAGCCCTGGGTCACATTTTTGATAAATTCTATCGTGTTTCCGATACTGAAGGCTCAGAAGAAACCGAAGGATCCGGATTGGGACTGACACTTGCCAAAGAAATTATAGAAAGACATGATGGAACCGTTAATGTCAATAGTCGACTCGGGATTGGTTCTATTTTTTCTTTTACCATTCCACAAGCCAAAAAGTGATAAAAATTTTACGATGAACAACCAATACCCAGTGAATAAACAATGACTCAAGCGGTAAATCAAAAATCGATCCTCCTCATTGATCCCGATCCCAATACTGAAATCATGCTTCGTGATGTATTTTCCGATATGGGATTTCAAGTTATTCGATTCGACTCCGGACAAGAAGGATTGAAGGCTATTCCTCGTGTTGAACCAATATTAATTATATCAGAATACCAAACTGTGGATATTGATGGAAAAACCATTTTTCGTACCTTCAGAAAAGATCATGCTTTCAATAAATTTAACCACATTCCCTTCATCTTTCTCACCAACGAGAGGTTAAGAGATCAAAACTCCCGGGAATTGTTCAGACAGGGATTAATAGGATGGTATACCAAGCCGTTTGGGACTCATGAATTTCGTAATGTTTTGGATAACTTTTTCATGACATATGAAATTATTCAAAGGGACAGAGATCTGCGCCAAGAAGTGAAACGATCGGAATACCGTTATCGGGATCTATTGGAAAATGCGAACGATTTCATCTTTTTTTTGGATGATGAAGGCAAGTTCGTTTATTTAAATAATCGCTTTACGCCACTTACCGGCTGGGAAAAGGAAGATTGGTTAGGGCAGTCCTTTCTTGGCCTTGTTCATCCTTTTGATCGGAAAATGGCCTTGAAACACTACAATATGGCCCATCAGGGACGGGCCCGGATTTTCGAAACAAGGATTATGGGAAATTCGTCTGATTTGCCCATTCTTTCTTTCAACATCACCCCTCATCTGGAAAGAGGCTCCATAGTTGGTTCCATCGGAATTGCCCGGGATGTCACCGATAATAAGAAGATGGAGAATGAAATTCTAGATCTTAAAAATTTTAATGAAAGTATTATTCAGAGTATGGAAGCAGGTTTACTGACAACAGACCTGGAGGGACGAGTTACTTCGTTGAATGAAGGTGCAGAGAAAATATTGGGTTGGAAAGCGACGGACATTGTGGGGAAGGAAATGAAATCTGTACTCAAACCAGACGAGGTCGTTCTTCTTTTATCGAGTCCTCCGCCTCCCGGTTCATTGCCCTACAGCCGGGAGACTGAACTCACCGTGAAAACCGGAAAAAAGGTCGCTATAGGATTCACAGCAACAGACCGCATTGATAATCGAGGAAAGAAAGTAGGGACCATTGTTTCCTTCAGGGATATCTCTGAATTGAAACAGATGCAGTCTGAGGTCATTCGTATGGACCGTTTGGCTTCTCTCGGCGTTTTGGCTTCTGGTATTGCTCATGAGATCAAAAATCCCCTTGCTGGAATCAAGACCATGGCTCAAGCATGTGAGGAAGAATTCACCGGGGATGATTCGAGACGGGAATATTTAACACGAATCGTTCGTCAAGTCAACCGGTTAGATGATCTGCTTAAAACTTTTTTTGCATTTGCTCGACCCAAACCTCCGGATCGTAAACTTCATAGATTGTCAGAAATATTACAAGAAGTGGTAAATCTCGTTTCAAAAAAACTATCGAACAGCGGCATCACTTACATTGAGAAATTTGAAGTCGGTATTCCCGATGTCATGGTCGATTCTCAGCAAATTCAGCAAGTATTTCTGAATTTGATTCTCAACTCGGTAGATGCCATGCCCACAGAAGGAAAAATCAAGATTTCTGCCAAATTGGTCTCGAATCTTGATTTTCGGTCAATAAGAAAAC
>CAZYTI010000655.1:2159-3482 GCA_964650065.1 uncultured bacterium | reverse complement strand
GGCCGTCTTATAAGTTTTAATGGCATTGGGATAGTCTTTTTGATAATAGTAGTTCAGTCCCCGAAAAAAGGTTGTGCTGTTGATAAAGGGTAAGTTGGACATTTTCAATGTCTTCTCAAATTCAACCTCTGCTTCTTCATACTGTTCTGAATCGGATAGTGCCCGGGCCAGATAGTAGTTGACGAAACTGAGATACTCATTCGTTTTTAAATTGTGAAATCTTTTTGCGGTGTCAATACAGTCCTGATATCGATGCATGTGATAGTAGACCATGGTCAGAGTTTTAATGGCTCTGATTTTATAACTGCTGTTCATCTGAGCACAGAATTCCAGCTGATTTGCTGCATTTCCTATTTCATCCAGAGAATAATAGGTTTGTCCCAAGTAAAATCTTGCCTCGGCAGATCTGGGACTCAATTGTATAGCATTTTCCAATACACCCAAGGCTTCATCATACGTTTCGAGGTTGAAAAAGGCGATACCGAGGTTGAGTAAATTAGGGAAATTGGTGCTATCCCGGGTCACGGCTCGGGATGAAATCGCAACGACACTATCGAATTCTGTCTTCTTGATAAAAGATCGGCCCAGGAGATAATATGCCTGCATATGGGTCGAATCCCGGGCAAGAAAATGCTTTAAGAGGGAAATTGACGCATCATAATCTTGATGCTTGTAAGAGAGGGAAGCCAATTTTAACTGGATCGACGGATTATGCGGATCGCCACTTAGGGCGGAGCGGTATGCCTCAATGGCCTCAATACCCATGCCCTGTTCTTCGTAGGCGCGGCCGATGTAGTCGTGGATGCGGGCATCCGAAGCTTTGTCTTCCAAAGAGTCTTTCAGCTCATCGATAGCCTTAGCCGGTTGCTTGAGGGCCAGGTAGGTTTTTCCGAGATAAAAGTGGAGAATGGTGTCATCCGGTGCTTCTTTCTGTTTCCGCTGGATAAAGACACGAGCGCTGTCATATTCGTTATTAATGAAATATTGGAAGAATGGACTCAAGTTCCGTTCTTGTGTTTGAATTCCCTGAGGTATGAGACAAGATATTAAAAAAAATGAAAAGGTATACATCAATTTCTCTCCCTCTCAGATTGTAAAGCATTATCCGATTCCCCGATTATTCATATTTAAGGGACTTCACAGGATTCATCAGAGCTGCCTTAATCGCCTGGTAACTTACGGTGAGCAGGGCGATGAAGAGTGCAAGACATGCCGATAAGACAAATATCCAGTGGTTCAGTCCTATTCGGTACGCAAAATTTTGGAGCCATTTGTCCATGATATAGTAAGCCAGTGGCCACAAAATTTTGCGTACCGAATAGG
>CAZYTI010000655.1:0-2149 GCA_964650065.1 uncultured bacterium | reverse complement strand
CACGCAAGACTATTTGCGATTAAAACCCATTTGATGAATTCTGTGGAAAGGAGCATGGCAATACTGGGAACCGAAGCCCCCAAAACCTTTCGGACTCCGATTTCCTTGGTCCTCTGTACTGCTGTGAATGAGGCCAGACCAAAGAGTCCGAGACAGGCAATGAAGATGGCGGCTATGGAAAAGATACGAATGGTTTTGGCCATTCGGTTTTCGGCACGATACATCCAATCAAAATCTTCCTGGAAGAAGCGATATTCGAATACATCATTGGGGAAGAACTCCTGATATTTCTTTTCGATAAAACGACAGGTTTCATCTTTGTTTTCCGGAGATATCTTTATTGATATTTGATTTCTTGCCCTTGTACCGGGCTGGGGTTCACTCAGCGGGGACAAGATCAGGGGCGCAATTGCGTCTCGAAGAGAGGAAAAATGAAAGTCCTTAATGACACCTACAACGATAAAATCTTCGCCCAGTCTCTTTCCGATGGCATTCTCCCAGCCAAATCCCTGTACAGCGGTTTCATTGATGATGCGGGAAGATGCATTCTCCTGAAAATCACCGGGATGAAAGTGACGCCCTTCCTTCAATTCAATTCCATAGGTATCCAGGAAATCAGTGTCGATTGAGTTTAAAAAGACATATAAGTCACTGTCTTCATTTGCGCCTTCCCATTGAGTTAAAATGGTTGAAGCCCCATTGAAGCTTGGAATGAACCGGGATGTCGAAACGTTTAAAATGTACGGATTTTTGAGTAGCTCATATTTCAATGATTCGTATTGAATGACCGTCTGGATATCCATATTTCTGAATTCGGTGACGACAACATTTTCCTTGTCGATTCCCAGATTTTCGTTTTGCATGTAATGCATTTGCTGATGAATAATGATCACTCCTATGATGAGTATGATAGAAATGGTGAATTGAAATACCACCAGCGATTTTCTGACAAAACCGTTCTTACTGCCTGATAAGAACCGCTCTGTGAATATTTCGGTTGGCTGAAACATTGAAAGCAGAAAGGCGGGGTAAATTCCCGACATGATGCCGACGATGATTGACATAAGAAATAAACCGGATAAAAAGAAAGGCTTCCCAATAAGCACAATGGATAAATCTCTCGATATAATGGCGTTGAATTCTTTAACCAAGAGGGATGCAATAAGAATGCTGAGTAACGTAGCAAAAAATGAGAAAAAGAGTGATTCACAGAGAAATTGAATGATGAGGTTTTTCCTCGTTGCCCCAACAACTTTACGTAAGCCGATTTCTTTGGCTCGTCGAGTAGAGCGACCTGTGGACAGATTCATGAAATTGACACCAGCGATCAACAGGATGAACACACCTATGGCACTGAAGATGATGATTCTATTCATGTCTCCACTGGGTCCGATCTCACCCAGGATGTTGGAGTGGATGTGGATTCGGGAGAGGGGCTTTAAATAGACATGGCTGGGATAATCTTCCCGGATATATTTTCTTAAGGTGCCATGTATTTTTTGATTGAAGTCCGCAAGGGAAACGTTCTCTCTCAGCACAACGTAGGTGAATGTCCACATGCGTCCCCACGCATCCAAACAATCCTCCCCCATGGTGATTTTGTTGGTAGAGATAGAAACCAGAAAATTGTATTGTATGTGTGAATTGGGAGGATGATCTTTAATGACACCGGTCACTTTACAGTCGTGTGTGTTGTTTAGCCGAAGTATCTGTCCTATAGGGTCATCACCAGGGAAGTAATTTGCTGCCAATGCTTGTGAGAGTACGATGGAGAAAGGCTCTGCGAGGGCGGTTTTCGGATCTCCCTGTAAAAGATCATAATCGAAGACATCAAACAGGGCTGGTTCACTCCACCATCCCCTGTTTTCATAAAATTTGATATCATCCTGATTTGAGAGCAGTTGCGATGAGCCCATGTTGAATATTCGAGTGTATTGAACCACTTCGGGGTAATCTTTTATGAGAGTGGGACCCAAAGGGGCATGGGTAAAGGCCATGTATCGTCCTTTCCCATCGAAATCTTCCTCGACACGGTAAATCCGGTTGTATTTTTCATGAAATTTATCAAAACTAAATTCGAATTGGACATAAAGGGCGATGAGTATGAAGAAGGCCATACCGATGGCAAGGCCGGTGATGTTGATAAACG
>CAZYTI010000654.1:0-3491 GCA_964650065.1 uncultured bacterium | reverse complement strand
TGCAAAGACCAGAGCCGGGCTTTCTGCAAGTCCGAAAAATCCCAGAGAAATTTGGCACAAATAATGGTAGGTACCGATATATCCCGGAGACGAAGGTACTACAATGCTTATCGTGGTGATGATCAATACGACCAGGGGTGCAATCCACGGCAAATCAAATCCAAAAGCCAAAAAGCCGAAAAACAACGAAAACCCATAACCCGTCCATATCAAGATGGTAAGAATAACAACAATGAGATAATGGCTGCCCTTTTTTAGTCCCACCAATCCATCCAGAAAGGAAGAAATGATATACAGAAGTTTCTCTCTCAAGTGTTGGGAAAATGGTTTTAACAATCGACTGACCACACCGAGGGTTTTCTCGGTCTTGCTTTTTAATAGGACCAAAAATACGAACACCAATCCCGTGCCCGCAAACATGATATAACCACTCTTCTCCACCCAATCAGGAAATGGGTAGAGAATGACCGTAAATGCCATGAGTATCAGCAGAGAAAACATGTCAATAATACGTTCGGTCACTATGGTCGCCATCGGGCAACCGGTGGGTAAGGAATGTTTCTTACCCACCACATAAGCTCTCACGAGTTCTCCCAGGTGGGCCGGAAAAATCATATTGGCGGCATATCCTATGATCAGTGAAGAAAAGAGGTCGCCCGTCCCAATGTGCTTGATGGGCATGAGGAGATACTGCCATCGAAACGCCCTTAACCAATCACTCGTCATCACACACCCAAACATCAAAAGAAGGTAAAGATAGCGAACCTCTTTGATGGCACTGACCATTTGGGTCACATCCACCTTACGGAAAGCGAGAAACAGACACAGGATGCTCACAAGAACGCCCAGCAGGAGTTTTAATGTGTTATTCAATTTTTTCATAATATTCCAATCGCAACATTGAAGATGGCACATCGATCAAGCGAAATCGTTAATCACCGAGAGTATCGTATCCAGATGCCTCCTCTTCACACGGTGGTGTGTGGGCAGGGTCAGTATCCTCTGAGAAACAAATCGTGCATTGGGAAATTCCCCTTGAGTATGAGCAAAGTCCACAGTACTCCGATAGGGTGTCATCCTGGACACACCCAACCCCCATCGGCTCAGTTTATGATAAACGTGATCACAGGTCTTGATATCCTTAAACAACACCGGAAACCTTAAAAAAACAGGTTTATGATTATCCGGCATCTGGGGCAACAAAATATGGTTCATCGGCCCCAGTTCTCTTAACAGGTACTCCCCATTTCTCAGTCTCACCCCATTCAAACCATCGACTTCCTTGAAAACGAGAGATGCAAAAGCCACCTGGAAATCTGAGAGTAATTTAACTTCGAAATTTTCCGGTATTGGCACATACTCCGGATTCAAATGCGTCTTTTCCATAAGCCACCAGAAAAAAGAGCTTAAAATCACAGGATATGCGATCAATGCCACCATAGAACGAACACTTTCAATCTGAGAAAGAGGAGACAGGCCTTGAATGTTTCGATACAAGCCATTCAAGTGAATCTTGCTGTTGACCAGAATCACACCCCCGTGATCTGCAGTGATCACCTTACCCTTGCCCAGACTGAAAAACGCCAAATCTCCAAAACAGCCCACCTTTTTACCATCCACCTCTGCGCCGAGGCCCTGGGCAATATCTTCGATGACAGGTATGCCTAAATCGGTTCCCAATCCAGCAATATCCTCAATACAACATGGAATTCCAAACAGATGATGAGCCACGATAGATAAAGTCTTCTTGCTCGTCAATTGAGTGAGGTTTTGTGTCTCTAAACCCAGATTGGCAGGATCGATATCACAAAATTTCGGTTCCAATCCCGCCTTTCGGATGGCGTAATAGACCGTCGGACACGTATAAGCCGGAAGTATGACTTCCCGTTTTAAACTATTTTCCATGAGAGCCGCTAACAAAATAAACATGGCTGCCCGGCCCGAAGAAACCCAGAATAGGGCCTGGGAACCGAAGTAGGCCTGGACTTCTCGATAGACAGTTGTATGGCGCACCAGATGGTTACGGTTCAACATCGCTTTCAGGATGACCTTCCAGGCGATCGGCGCAGCCACAGGCGGTAAGGCAGATATGTTCATTAAAGCTCGCATCCCTCACTCATTCCAAATCAATACTCAGGAAGATATTTGACCAATCTCGGTCCCAATGCATTGGCCAATTTAATAGGCATCTTCTTCCAAATTCTGATGGCATAATCGTACCTGTTGTCCACAGCATCGACCACAGGAATTTTTTTTGCCCGATGCAAATGATACTGATATGCCAGGGATTTGGGTATTGCACCCCACTGTTTCTTAAATTGAAAGGTTCCGGAGTCTATCGTTGATCTTCCCATGTCAAAAAATTCAAATCCTTGATGGCAGGCATACTGAATGGCTTCCCAGTACATAAAATTGTTGGGACAGTATCTGTTATATTCCCAAAGAGAGGATGCCCACGGATCCGAAAGCATACTCTTGTATTTAAAAATGAACATGCCGGCGATAGGCTTTTCTGCTTTCCAGACGGTTAAAATTTCAGTGTTTTCGGGGAAGACCTCCAGGATCCGCTGAAAGAATCGCCTGGGTAAGACCGGTGTCCCCAATCGTTTCAAATTCGTGGAATATACGCTGTAGAACGAATTGAAATGATCTTTAGTAAATTTCGCATCAAATTCATATTTCTGAGATTTTCTCACCTGATTCCTTGTCTTCGCCTGTAGAGATTGCCGCCAAACCACTTCTGATGATTTATTCAATCTTAACATCATGGTCACAAGGTTATCGGTAGCTTGCAGGCTGTCAAACTGTCTCGATAATTGCTTTATTTGCACATATTGAACATCCAATGCGGCCGACATTTCAACCGCTTTGTCTACCAACGCTTTTTCCGCCGACGGATCCAGAGCACAAATCCCGGCATAATTCACAAACGGTATCGATATGAGATAACGTCTCCGCAATAGATTCTTTACGAGAAAAAGGGGAAGAACCCCCCGAATACTTCCCTGCGCATCGATGGCCATGAAACTGTAACTTTTGAATTGAAATGTCCCTTCTATAATGTCCTTCCATGCGATTAATTGGTGGAAAGACCCGTCATCCCGCATCGCAATAAAATCATTCCATCGATCTTTATACTCACTTGTGTAAGGCACCACCCTCAACAAAAAACCATTACTCCCTTATTTCTTGTAATGACTTCCCTGATTTTTGTTTTAATAATGAAACTTCCTGTACCAGGGCCTTATTTTGATCCTTTAATTTGGTTAATTCAATAGAAAAATGTAACAGGATGAGGATGAGAAAAAATATGGCTATGAGAAAAAACAGGGCTGGTGGATAATCAATCCCGACGAAATAGGCGATCTGGTCGCCCAAATTCTGCCAGATAGAAGTAACCAAAATGACGAGACTGACGATTAGCCATAAAATCGAATACTCGATCCCCATGCGTCGTTTTCTGATTTTATTTAACACAAAGGAAAATAGTA
>CAZYTI010000653.1:0-3502 GCA_964650065.1 uncultured bacterium | reverse complement strand
ACAATCAATGATGGCATAGGGCACGATTAGACTCAATTCCCCCTTTTCCTTTGCAATTGCGTTTAGTTTGTCTTCGGTCGATGTAAAGATATTCTCAAGATCGTCTGGATTCAAGATTTCTTTCCAAGTATCCAGAAACCAGTATTTGATGAGAGCATGGTTGAACATCGTACTCCCATCCAGGAATCGGATTTGAAAGCCATGGTGCTGAATATCCTTTATACGAAATCCTGAGTCGCCCAATAGTGTCGTGGTCTCGTCCAAAGGTCTTCTTTTGGAGTAAATATGATCCTGCATTTTTTGTACTTCATTATGGAGATTATTCTCAATGAGTGTTTCCTTGAACGCTTTATAGAATTCGATCATCGTACCTTCGAGATTGAAAGAAAGCGTGAATTGGGCTCCTGGTTTGCTCACCCTGTAACATTCCGAAAGGGTCTTTTGGATATCCTGAACATTGTTCGTTCCGTTATTGGAAACGATAAGATCGAAACTATTGTCCACGAAAGGAAGCGATTCTGCGACGGTCCTGATTGGCCGGATATTTTCAATATGATATATACTGATCTTTAGTCTAATCCGGTCGATGGCCCCTTCCCAGGGATCGACTCCGAAAACACGACTGGAAGGTCCCAGTCTTTGGGCTATTTCGATGGAGGGAAATCCCAGTCCACATCCGATATCCAAAACGTTCATGTTGGGTTTGAGTCGGATCGTATCCAGCAGATGTAATCCGAAGGGAGCCGACCATAAGGGCAACTCATCGATGACAGCGATGAGGTCGGGATCGTTTTCGTTGAAATTGTGTTTGAGGTAGTCTTTCATTTTAATGGAACGCGGATTTGACGGATTAAACGGATGATAACGGATTTTTGAAATTATATGATCCTATTCTGTTTATACTCGGTTTTTTTGGGGTAATTGATGATTCCAACAAGTATTAAGATAATAAGACCCGAACAGTTTAGCAATAGATTATTTGGCCAGAAGAGGGCTACGGTACATATGATGGTGGCAAGACGCTGCCAGATGTTCATGGGTTGGAAAAAAAATCCCTCGGTGCTCACGGTAAATGCATAGAATCCGATTAGTGAGAACAGGAAGATAATTAGCCGCTGGGTCCAGGTCCCATCGATGAAATGTGTGAAAGCGAATAGCAGGGGCATTATGTAGATGCCTTTTGCCAATTTCCAGGATGTGAAGCCGGTTTCCATGGGTTTCGACCCCGCGATGGAAGAAGCCGCGAATGCAGCGAGACAGACCGGTGGAGTGACATTGGAGTCCTGAGATAGCCAGAATATGATGAAATGTGCAGCGAGGAGAGGAACACCCATTAATTTGAACGCGGGTACTGTGAGAATGGCAATCATGATATAGGCTGCGGTTACGGGTAATCCCATTCCCAGTAGTAGTGAAGCCAGGGTGGTGAGAACCAGAGCAAGGAAAATATTGTTACCGGACCACTGTACGATGAGTTGAGAGAAGGTGATGGAGATACCCGTCATGTTCAAAATCCCGATGATTATACCTGCAGTAATGAGCAGGATGCCGGTGGTGATCATATTTTTCGTGCCCATGGATAAAGCGTCGATGATCTTTTTCAATCCCATACGATACGACTTTGTTAACCAGGAAGAGATGATGACCGCTGCGATGCCCACTCCTGCAGCGTATGTGGGTGTAAATCCGGCTATGAGCATGGCGACCAGGGTCGCTATAGGGATGAGAAAGTGGACGCCCTCTCTCAGGAGTTCTCCTGTCGGATGAAGCTCGGTGCTGGAGATGGGTTTCAGGCCCAGCCGTTTCGCTTCGATGTAGACGAAAAACGAGATGGAGGCGAAATAGAGCAGTGCCGGTAGGATGGCTGCTCCTATGATTGTGGAATAGGGAAGATGCGTCAGTTGGGCCATGATAAAGGCGCCTGCCCCCATGACCGGGGGCATAAGTTGGCCCCCTGTAGATGCTGCCGTTTCCACGGCTGCTGAGAAGCGGGGACTAAATCCCGATTTTTTCATGATGGGTATGGTGATGGAGCCGGTGGATACGGTATTGGCCACAGCACTTCCCGAGACTGTACCCATGAGTCCCGATGCCAATACAGCGACCAGACCGGGTCCGCCTGTGATCCGGTGAGTCAGATTCTGGGCGAGATTCACAATAAAATCACCGCCTCCCGATTTTAACAGAAATGCGGCAAAGAGCAGGAACATAAATACATATGTCGAAGATACCGTGGCGATCATACCAAACAGACCTTCGTCGGTGAAGTACATCCGGTACAGAATACGTGAGATGTTCATCCCCCTGAAATTGAAAATACCCTGGACATATTGACCCCAGAAAAGAATATAAGTCAGAAAGAATATGGCCAGGATGGGAATAACGAGTCCCGATGTCCTGCGAGCTAATTCGATGGCACACAAAAGGGCGATCCCTGCGAAAATGAGGTCAGCCAGGACCACGACTTCATTCCGGGCGTGGAGTGCATTCTCGAACAGCATGAGGTAGATGCCTGTGGAGAGCACCAGGATTCCCAGGATAAAGTTGATGCTGAACCTGGAAGCATCGGACGGTTGCTTCTTAAAGGCCGGATAGAGGAGGAAACCGAGAAATCCCAGGAAGGCAAAATGGAGGCTGTTTCGCCAGAGATCACTCAGATTCCCAATCGTATTGGCCCAGATATGGAATATGGCCACACCCGCAGCAAAATATTTTATAGGTAACGACATCGAGTCGGTTTGAGAAGGCAGTGGGCTTGGTATTGATTTATCGTGAGCATTTTCATTCATACAACGGATCCAAATGCTTTCGGTTTTATTCCTTGATCTCAAGATATTCCGGTATGGCAATTCCATTTTCCCGATAGTAACGGGCTGCCCCGGGGTGCAGGGGAACAGAAAGGCCCGTGATTGCCTTTTTCAGGGACATGTCTTTTGTGGCAGGATGTATGTTCCGGAGTGTCGATAATTTTTCATAGATGCACTTCACGATTTGGTAGACCGTCTCTTCACCGATCTCCCGGTGTACGACCAGGAGGTTGGATTGGGAAATGGTTTGGATATCCCGATCCTGACCGGGATAGGTTCCTTTTTCGATGATATACCGGGTCCAGACCGGGAATTCGGTGTTGACTAGATCGAGCTGTTCGTCTGTGAATTCCAAAATTGTGAGATTCCTGGATCCTATAGTCGCCATGGCCTGGGTAATGGAGCTGGCCGGTGGACCCGCGGGAATGTTCATGCCCACGATTCGACCATCCTGAAGGGCATTGGCCGAGGGTGTATACCCAAGATAACGCAGATTGAAATCCTCGTCAGGATCGAATCCACAGGAGCGGGTGATGACGCGACCCGAAATTTCGGTTCCCGATCCGCGCCTTCCAATGGAAAAATTCATATCATGGAGTTGGGCCAGATCGGAAATTTTGCCTGTTTTTACATGCTTGGATAGAATGACAAAATGCTCCACATTCTGCCAGAGCATGGTCACCGAGCGAATGTTT
>CAZYTI010000652.1:0-3505 GCA_964650065.1 uncultured bacterium | reverse complement strand
GATGGGCAATATAAATGAGTTGGGCGTTAAAGATCGCAGGTAGAATAAAGAGGTATGCCCACTTATCATCGAAAAGCGTCCTTAAGATAAAAAAGAGAAACACAATTAACGCCGTTCCAATCATCACTTGAACAATCCTGGCGGCAAAAAGAAAAGAGGAATAATCCTGACTAAAAAGATTGACAACAAAATAAATTGGAACCAACAGTATATACAGTCCCCCTTTGGCAATTCTTGACCAATCAAACTCACCTTCAAGTACGTTAATGGCCCGCCTCACTTCATAGGATTCATCGTGTACAGGGTGAGAATCAAGACCGTATGCCCTGAAGAAAATGGTGACCGCCAGGAGAATTAACAGAATAATAATTCTGATTTTCGTTAAATTCATTTACAGCCTTTGTGAAAAATAGTATTATTTCCTTTCCAAATCACCGGTTTGGAAACACTAAACCTCACGATTGATATATTACATTTTGAGATTCGCCAAACTTAAGATGTGCCCATTTGTGGATGAATATTATTTTTAGAATGAGGCAAATCAATCTTCAGAGCGAAAAAGACCAAACACAACCTTACGATCAGTACAAGTAATCGGTACCCAAAAGCAATAATTATTGCAAGATATGCTGGTACAAAAGAACCGAGAACGTATGTGATGATGCCTTCCTGAACGCCAACACCGGCAGGAACCAATATTGAGAGAAATCCCATTATTCTGGCAAAAGGGAATAAGAAGAATGCACATAGCGTTCCTTCAACTGGTAATGTAGTAATCGAATTTGAAAAAAGTACAAATGCAACACCATGGAACATATATCCTAAAATGAATAGACACCCAATTTTCAATATGTCTATGAATGAATAATCGATGGTGACTGATGATCGTTTAAATATCTTTAAGATGACATTTAGCCAATGATTCATAAAACGAGGATGAATTGCCAAAAATCCAAAGGGTACTGCAAGAATGATCAACCAATTAAACCGTTGGAATTGCTCTAAAAATAACAATGCAATTAAGCCATACGACAGATTTAATATGATATCTAGCACCTGAGCGATAAACACACTCGTTGCGATCTGTTTATATGTTAACCCTATTTTTTTTGTGAAATAGGTTAAGCCTAAAACACCCCAAATCTTTCCAGGTACATAAACGCCCAAACTTGAAATTGTTACTATCTTAAAAATAGACTTAAATTCAGTCTGAAGTCCCTGGATTCTTAATATTCTAAAGAAGGTATAAGGACTCCAACAAATAACGAGCATAACAAATGGGATACAGGCAAAGAGAAACCAGTAGTTCACATCCCAATCAAAAGTTTTAACCTGGCTCCAATGTGATAAAAAAGCCTTTGCAATAAAGAAAATTATGACAAAAGCGATAATCCAGCCAATGATTGTACTTAGTACTTTCTTTCTCATTCTAATTTCAATTCGTACAAATTCGGCTCAACCAGTAATGAGTAAATCCTGTCCCCATCACAAATTCGATTCCAGTGAGAATAATCATATCAGCAAAATTTAAAATTTCACTGTTCCCTTTAACTCTAAATTGCCATTTTGTTAAATATGCCATTGAAAATATTGACTCTTTATAATTCCTTTCTATTGTATCATCATTATTAAATAAATAAGTAACTTGTTTTTGGGGACAACGGATCATAATATCTTGCGAAGTGTTACCTGGGAATTTAACAATTTAAATCCGCACTTTATATACATATTAATCGAGGACACATTTTTGCTCTGAGTTCCTGCAATCACGATATTTACTTCATCTGCGAACCATTTAATTGCTCCATTCAGTAAATGAGCACCCAGGCCCTTATTTCTTTGGTTTCTTGCGATAACGATTAAATCAATCACCCCTATTTTTTCTTCTTTTTCGATATATTTGCAAATCACAAATCCTACTGGCTCATCCCCTTGGCGGCCGACTAAAACGCTGCCTGCATAACCATTCAATGCATTAATCAGCCATGTTCTTTTAATACAATTTGCTTTCATATCTGAGATCTTGGGATCTGTATGATATTTATCATAAATGAAATCTACCTCAGCAATCGACGCCAATTTGTCTCTTTCACTTGAACGGAATGGACTTACTGATAAATCAGAGGCTGGTATGCCAGTTTTCCCAATATCATAAGAAAAAGTAACCAGATTCTCGATGTATTCGAATCCGGCAGACTGAAGACTATGTATACTCGATAAATCTTCAGAATGGACCCGAGCAAATATGAATTGATTGGTTTTATTTTTAAGATATTCGATAAGCCTATAGATTAATCTCCTTTTTATAACAATTGCATTATTATATAATTTATCAGTTGCCGAAAGATGATCAATAGAACCTACATTTACATCCAATAATTTTGAATCCCAAGACCGTTCCCGATATTTGATATGCCCGCATTCCACACCTTGGGATTTTGCTATAAGAATAATTTCTCCTTCCCGGACAGACTTTCGAGAAAATATTTCGAGTTTCTCAAAATGGCTCATCTTTTTCAAACTCACCTTTTAAACCAATTTATTATTATCAAAATGACTAATTATATTTTCATTTAGTGATTGTAGTGAAAAATTCCCTAGCCCATTCAATATATTTAGGATACCCAATTTCCAAGGAATTAACAGGATCGAATCCAAGTTCTCTTTTTATTTTTTTAATATTCAAGGTTCCACGCTTGGGTTTATCTTTATTCCAGGGTATATGTTGGATCTGTGTATTAGGAAAGTTCTCAAGTAAAATGTTTGATAACTCGCCTATCGTCCGACTTTTACCGAATGTAAGATTATATATTTGATTTAAGGCTTCTTTTTTAGTAAGAATTAAAATTAGACCGTTAATGACATCATCGATATAGGAGAAATCCAGCTTATCATCTCCTTCCCCTTCAATTAAAATCGGCTTTTTGGCAATTGCATTCTCTACAAAAATCTGGGTAACCCTTCGGTTGATACATAGAGGGCCATATAAGGCCGAAGGACGAACGATCGTATATGGAATGCCATAAATATTGTGATAAGCCTTAATAAAGTATTCACTCGCTAATTTTGCTGCACCATAGATCCCTAAAGGTTCTACCGGGCTGTCTTCGGATACTGATTCGGTTTGAAAGTGACCATAGACCATACTGGACGAAGCGAAGACCAACTGATTAATCGACTTACTCATTCTTAAAATTTCTAATATTATTTGAGTCGCCTGTAGATTGTTACTAAAGCCTAGCATCGGGGATTTGTTACATATTGCAGCCGATGCGGTTGCTGCCAAGAACACTATTTTTGTTGGATGAAACCGTTTAATCGTAGATTCCAAATCATCACTATTTCGAATGTCACCTGTCACAAGTGGAGAATGGGTTGACTCAATTATTCTTCTCCGTTCATCAACAAAATATTTATATAAAGGGAACTTATATTCATACACCATTTTGTCAAAAACAATTGTTTCCGATCCCATATCACACAATCTTTTAACAAGATGATGACC
>CAZYTI010000651.1:0-3507 GCA_964650065.1 uncultured bacterium | reverse complement strand
TCCAACGCCATTTTTTCACCGGATTAGTACTCCAACAAACATCTTTAAATTATATTAAAACTGAATATTTGGAATTTGGAATTTATTTGTCATTTGGGATTTGGGATTTTTTGTAAAATATCCCTCATTGTGTCAGATAAGTCCTCTTTTACTCTTTCGAATGAATTCCAATACGTTCTCCACTTCCGGAATCATTTCTATCTCTGACCTGATCCTCTCAATGGCTTGACTCCTGTTCAACCGGGACCGGTATAAAATTCGATAACAACCTCTTAGAATATCGCACGTCTCTTTTGAGAACCCTCTGCGTCTCAATCCGACACTATTTAAACCTTTATATGCCAATGGCTCTCCTGCGACCAGGACATAGGGCGGAACATCCTGAACGGCACGAAAACCACCACCAATAATGGCATGCTGTCCGATGCAGCTGAATTGATGCACAGGCACCATTCCACCGACAATCACCCAATCTTCGATGGTCACATGTCCTGCCAATTGAACGGCATTGGCTAAAATCACGTTTTGCCCAACAAAACAATCATGGGCCACATGTGTATAGGCCATCAAAAAACATTTTTCCCCGATCTGAGTCTTGCCCCGATCCACTGTCCCTCTGTTCAGAGAACAAAATTCCCGTATGATTGTGTTGTCGCCGATTTCCAGAGTCGTTTTTTCTCCGGAAAATTTAAAATACTGGGGAATAGTTGCAACGACAGAACCATGATGCACTTGACAATTTTTTCCGATGCGGGCGCCATTCGCCACACGAACATGGGAATGGATCTCTGTCCCCTCTCCGATTTCCACATCCTCATCAATAATGGAAAAGGGACCGACAGAGACGCCTTCAGCCAATTTTGCCCCTTCATGAATGATGGCCGATGGATGACTATTTGTCAAACGTCCTCCTGTTTCAAATGAATAATTTCAATTATTTTTACCACGGATCAACACAGAACAATGTGACTATTCAGGTTCAAGGTTCCAAAGTTCCCAGTTCAAGGTTTGAAATAATGAAAATTGGACAATTATTTCAGAAAGATTTGATTCAAAATATGATGCAGCATTTAATCGATTTCTGCGCTACCATCTTAAAAATATAGAGATTGGAGACATAATAACTCTTAACTCTGAACTTTGAACCTTTGAACCTAAATTGTATCTCCGTGTCACTCTGTGGTAAATCGTTATAATTATCGATCAATAATCGCAGCCATGAATTCCGCTTCGGCCACCAGCTCTCCCGAAACAAAAGCCCTGCCTGCCATTTTACATGAAGACGATCGCTGTCGCAACAGATCGACTTCGATCAAAAGTTGGTCACCCGGATATACAGGTTTGCGAAATCTTACCTTGTCCATGGCCATAAAATAGGCCAGCTTCTGTTCCGGATTCTCAATGGCATCCAACAGAAGTATTGCACCTGTCTGGGCTATCGATTCCATGATGAGGACCCCCGGCATGATGGGGTGACCCGGAAAATGTCCGATGAAGAAGGGTTCATCGATGGACACATTCTTCACACCGATGACACGCTCCTTGGGAATCAGATCGATGATTTTATCCACCATGAGAAACGGATATCTGTGGGGCAATATTTTCTTTATCGCCTGAATATCCAAAAACACACCCTTCTTTGTGGGGCGATCCTGGTATTTGGAAGTGAGCTTCTTTTTCTTATATACATTGCGTATTTTTTTCACCAACTCAACATGGGCTGCATGACCCGAACGGGCCGCCATCACATGGGCTTTGAGGGGTACACCCAACAGGGCCAGGTCTCCAATGAGATCCAACGTTTTATGTCGTACAGGCTCATTGGGGAATCGAAGTTTCCTCCCCCCGAGGATACTATCTGTTTTCCTGAGCACTTTCTCGTCTATATTGAAACGAGTCGACAGACTCTTCAAATCTCCATCACTCAACTCACGATCGACGATAACGATGCCGTTATCCAGACTTCCCCCCTGGATGAGTCCCTGGTCGTGGAGCGCTTCCACTTCATGGAGAAAACAGAAAGTTCGCGCAGAAGAAAATTCCGTAACAAATTCTTCCGAGAGCGAATACATCGAAGTATATTGGGTGCCCAGCGCCGGATTCTGATAATCAACCATGAATGTGATTCGGAGCTCATCCGAAGGCAGTACAACCATATCGATACCTTTGTCGATATCCGAATAGACAATCGTCTCCTCGATTTCCAGATAATCCCTGGGTGAATCCTGTTCTGTGAAACCGGCCTCTTGGAGGATTTCCACGAAAGGCAGGGCGCTTCCATCTCCCACCGGTGGTTCATTGGAATCTACCTCGACGATGATGTTGTCGATTCCCATGCCATAGATCGCAGCCAGAACGTGTTCAACCTGCCTGATGTGAATATTCTTTACACCCAATGTGGTGTCGCGAAAATTATCAACAACATGTTCAATATCGGCAGGTATTTCGGGGCTCTCTTCCACATCCGTACGAATAAAACGGATGCCGGTATTGACATCCGATGGTTTAAAGGTAATGGTCGTTTTATTCCCGGTGTGTAAACCAATACCCGAAAGTGAGGCTGGTTTTGTAAGCGTCCTCTGATTCTTTAGCATTTTCTCCCCGATGTTTCTTCCAATTTCCGAATTCGATTTTTTAAATCTTTTATCTCTTTCAGAAGTTTCGGCAGTTTTTTAAGAGCGGCCTGGATTCGAAATTCTTCCATGTGTGGTTTGGCCGGATATCCAAATACAAGCATACCCTGTGGTACGGACTTGTTCACACCGGATTGAGCCCCGACAGCTGCCCCATCACCGACACTCAAATGACCGGCAAAACCCGCCTGTCCCCCGACTCTGACGCCACGACCAAGATGGGTGCTGCCCGAGAGTCCTGCTTGCCCGGCGATAACCGTATCTTCACCGATGGTACAATTGTGAGCCACCTGGATCAAGTTGTCCAGCTTGGCTCCCTTTTTGATGCGCGTTTCTCCTAATGTGGCCCTGTCTATGGTCGTATTGGCTCCAATTTCCACATCATCTTCAATAACCACAGTGCCCACTTGAGGGATCTTGTGGTACTTCCCCTCTTCCGGTACAAAGCCGAATCCATCACTACCGACGACAGTACCATCATGAATAATCACACGGTTTCCCAGGACGATTTTCTCACGGAGACAAACGCGGGCATGAATGATGCAATTCTCGCCGACACGAACATCATCCCCCATAACCACACCTGGCATGATAACGGTTCCATTGCCGATGTGACATCGCCTCCCGATCACGACATAGGGACCGACGGATAAACTCTCACCCAATTCCGTCCCCTCTCCGATAACGGCAGTGTCATGTATACCCTTTTCGATTAGAGAAGCGGATGGATAAAAAATTTGAACCGTCTTTAAAAATGCAAAGTAGGGATTTTGGACCACCAGTAAAGGAATATCACCGGCTTGAGTAACCTCTTCAGAAACAATGACTGCGGAGGCTTTGGTTTCTTTGAGAAATTTGGCATACTTGGCGTTTG
>CAZYTI010000650.1:0-3511 GCA_964650065.1 uncultured bacterium | reverse complement strand
CCTCTATAGATCTCCCCCACACCAACAACATCCACACTCATCAGCACCACCAGCCCCCTCACTCTAAGAGCCTGGGCATCTGGACAAACGAAAAAACAACACATCTCAGTTTTCGACTATTGCCGCTCTCCTGTTCCCTCTTCCTCCTTCCTATCATCTACAACCTACCACTTACTTCTATTCCCGGAGTTATTCACTATCCAGTTCCGAGTTCTGGCTGATTACAATTGCAGATGCGACAGCCATGTCCTTACTATGCGAGAGGCTGACTTTTATTGTATAACCATCAACACCTTTCACGCTTGCCTTAGGTACACCACGGGAGTTATTTAGTATCTCTATGTCCTTCATATTTATTTGAACATACATGTCCGAAAATGCTTTAATAAGCGCTTCTTTTCCCGCAAACCTAACTGCTAAATGCGGTGTGGGGTTGGCTTTGCCTCTACAATATTCCAGTTCTTTCTCACTGAATATCCTGGTAAGTAATCTGGGTTCGTCTAACATTTTTTGAAATCGTCTGATCTCTTCACAGTCAATTCCGATGGAGAAATTCATCTAAGCAGCGACCTGGAGGGGTGATAACCAGGATGAACCGTGGTGTTGGGAAAGACCATAGAACGAGGACCCAATATTGTTCCTGGGGTCGTTACGGTATTACATCCCGTTTCCGAGTTATCCCCGATTATCGCCCCAAACTTCCGAAGACCGGTCTCATACTTTTGCTTCTCTATCTTTAGCACTATACCCGAATCTATGATCTTAAGGTTTGCAAGTTTTGTACCTGCACCCAGATTCACAGAATTACCCAGGATGCTATCTCCAATATATGCAAAATGTCCGGCCTTTGAATCGTCAATCATCACCGAGTTCTTCATCTCGGTCGTGTGTCCAACCACGCACCGATCCCCCACCAGGCACGACCCTCTCAGATAGGCACCCTGACGCACCTCTGTATAATTACCTATAATACAGTCCATCTTCAAAAGTGCACCTGGCTCAACCACAATGCCCTTGCCCAGTTGGATACGGTTGGATAGGAAAGAGGTGCCCGCATATACCACCGTTGCATCCGTCAATCTTTCACCATCGTGCTTTACAACCATTTCCCCTTTGGCAACCCTCCCGGATTCGATCTTGAAATCTGAATCTATAACTTTTCCATCATGAATTATGATGGTTTCAGGTATGACGTCACCTCGTTCTCGCAAAGCATCCACATTGGGATCGATGGTCTCATTTATATATCCTTTAATATCCTTCAGCGCATCCCATACATAATCCACATTAAAAAGGCTCTGATGACGAAAGCTGTCCAAAGAAAATAGATCCCGAGGGGTGATCACTCTAGTCCTCCAGGGTTGATATATCACCCTCTGGTTCACCAAGTTCCCATGCTTTGAGCAATCTGCGCATTATCTTCCCGCTCCTGGTCTTGGGAAGTGATTCCTTGAACTCGATCTCCCTCGGGTAAGCCGCGCTAGAGAGCCTTTTCTTAACGAATACCTGTATCTCCTTTTTCAACCTATCCGATTGCTCATACCCGTCTTTTAGTGATACAAAAGCCTTCACGACCTCCATGGCCAGGGCATCGGGTTTTCCAATTACACCTGCTTCAGCAACTGCGGGGTGTTCTAAGAGTACACTTTCAACTTCGAAAGGACCAACCAGATGACCAGCCGTATTGATAACATCATCGGCTCTCCCCACGAACCAGAAGTAGCCGTCAACATCCTTATAGGCCTTATCTCCTGTAATGTACCATCCGTTAATAAACCGAGAATCGTAATATTCCTTTCTTCCCCAGTATGTCCTGAACATTGATGGCCACCCGGGTTTCACGGCAAGATGGCCTTCTTCACCGGCAGGCATTGGATTGTACCTGTCATCAAGGATATCTGCCTGGATACCAGGAAAGGGTTTTCCCATGGAACCTGGCCTAATGTTCACCCCGGGATAGTTTGCGATCATAATGGAACCCGTCTCCGTCTGCCACCAGTTATCATGAAACGGATGCCCCAACGCACCCGCACCCCATACTACTGCCTCAGGATTCAGAGGTTCACCAACACTGCACATGTACCTAAGACTGCTAATATCGAATTCTTTGGGCAGATCATCCCCTGACTTCATAAGCATTCTTATGGCAGTAGGCGCGGTATACCAGACCGTTACTTTGTACTCTTGGATTATCTGGTACCATTTCGAGGCATTGAACCCGCCTTCATAAAGTATTTGGGTTACCCCATTGGACCATGGACCGAATATACCATAAGAGGTCCCGGTGACCCAACCTGGGTCTGCTGTACACCAGTAAATGTCATCAGCTTTAATGTCGAGAACGTATTTTGCGGTTATGTACTGGCCAATGATCGCTTGATGGGCATGGACCACTCCTTTCGGTTTCCCAGTTGTTCCCGAGGTATAATGCATTACAGAATAATCACTACGTGAGGTTCTTACTATATCAAATGAATCGCTGGCCTCATCCATCTCGGCTTCATAACTCACATCCATTTCCTCTAATTCCACGGGTACTCCTTTTTTATTGACAATAATTATGTGTTCCAGATCAGGAAGTTCCGGGAGTATATTTGCGATCTTTTTTTTCAACTTGGGACTGGTAATGAGGACCTTGGAGCCACTATCTTCCAGCCTATCTTTGACCGCTTCAGGTCCAAATGCAGAGAAAAGCGGGCCCATTATCGCCCCGGCTTTGAGGATACCCAAAAGGCCAATATAAAGCTCCGGAACCCTCTCCAGGAAAACGAAGACACGATCACCCTTACTCACACCTAGCTTTGCCAGAACATTGGCAAATTTGTTGCTCTCAAGTGAGAGTTGATGGAATGTGAAACGTTCTACATCACCGCCAATACCTTCCCAGATAAAGGCAAGCTTATCCTTCAGGGGGGTGGTAACATGTCTGTCAACACATTCGTAAGCCATGTTAAGGTTTCCATCCCCTAAAAATGCCAGATGTTCCTCCACGGACTCCCAATTAAAACGTTGAAGGGTTTCATTGTAACTTAAATTGGGTTGGAATCCAATGGATTTTCCGTCCTTTTTTATTTCGTCATAGGTCATATCTCAATCCCTCTTGTCACTCACAATCCTTAGCAAATCGCCTACTGTCCGTATCCCAAGGGTCGTCTTATCATCAAGGGATACATTAAATATCTTCTCGACCTCTGAAAAGATCACTAAAAGATTCATGGAGTCTGCGTCCAGATCATCCATGAGATGTGCATCCTCCAAAACATCTGATTCTTCTACAGCCAATTCATCAATAATAATTTTTTTGATCTGGTCAATCACCGTCATAGATATTTCCTCCAAAGAATATAGTCAAGAAAATAATAAGACATTTTGGTGGGAAAGATATGATGAAATTGAGGTTTATTATATAAAATTTGACGATTAATAAATAACGCGAATCTGGAACAAAATAATTTAAATGAGCAAATTATTAAATTTTTTAAAAACGTTATAATACATTCTATATTGAATA
>CAZYTI010000649.1:0-3522 GCA_964650065.1 uncultured bacterium | reverse complement strand
GGAGAACCAAAAACTTTCCACGCCGGCACCGGTCCTTCCAGGACCTTGGCACCGTTTTCCACACCCTTGACGCTAATGGCCGCAAAAGAACAGGGTTCCTTAAAGATATCGGGTTGATTTCGCAATGAAACATGAGAAATAGCTCCTGTTCCTTCCAGACAAATCATACCGGCACCGATGCCCCCGATGGGAAAAGCAACCCGATTGAGATAAGAGCCACTGTAAGGCCCATTAAAATCTCTTTTCATTTCATGATTCGCTGTTCGGGTACAGTTTACCATCACGATTAAGACTGCAAAAAACAAAATCAATGAAAAATAGGTTGATTTGTACATGACTATTTCTCCTGTTTTATTATCAGGATCATGGAATATTTATCCGTTGAATGACTTTACTGACAATATGTTGATTGACCGATAAACATTGCAATGTGAGATAATTCAATCGGAGTGTTGATTAAACCTTTTATCACGATAACATCTTGAATTTTGAGTCAAGTTTTTAAAAGGCTATTAGTTTTTAGTGATTAGCTAATAGCCAATAGCTAACACCTATCTATTAAACAATTTATCGGTTTTCCGCCATGGGCGGATCCGCCTCTGGAGGAGAGGCGAAGCTTCGTTATTTATTATATCATCAATTTGTAAGAAAGTCAAGGGAAATGTTTATTTGCCGATATTTCATATCTCCTCTCTCTTTTAGATTTCCCTTGCATTATTCCATGATAACGTTTATTATTAATGGATGTTAGACCTTCTACTAGATAAACCACATATTGGGAGGAAGATACATGATACCGAAAAAAATTATTATTTTCATTATCTGTTTGTTTATTTTACAACTATCCGGGGCGGATTGCCGGGCCGGTCAGGAAATCGTCCGGATGGAATCACGGACATTTCCTCAACCCTACATCTGGGATTCCAATTATACAGCGTGCCTGGCCGCATCGGACGGTCGGGTTTATGTGGGTTTAAATCAACATGGTAAAGGGGGTACTGTAGCGGTATACGACCCTAAAACGGATACGATGAAAAACCTGGGAGACATAAATCGAATCGTGGGTCAGACAAACCTCCGGATAGAACCTCAATCGAAAGTGCATTCGCAAATTTGTGAGGGCCTGGATGGAAAAATATATTTTGGTACCCACCTCTCCGGCTTCTTCAATTTTGCCAAGTTCACCAGTGGTGAAGCTTATCCTGGTGGTCACTGGATGGTCTACGATCCCAAAACGGACAAAGTAAACGATCTGGGAATCGGCCGAAAGGGAAACGGCTTTCTTACAATGACAATGGACCCCAAACGGGAAAGACTGTATGGAGTCACATATCCACAGGCCCATTTTCTTTATTATGATATAAAGACCGGCAAAACCACAGATATGGGGCAGGTTCAAAACTGGGATTCCATCGGCAGGACGCTGGCTGTCGATGATCTTGGCCGTGTTTATGGTTGTTGGGGGCGCGGACGATTATGGCGTTATGATCCTGAAAAGGATGAAATTGAAAATCTTTTTATTCAACTGCCTCAACGTGAGGTGGGCGTACCGGTGTATCGCGCTTTCTGGGAAACAGAACAAACCTTCACAGCAGTGGCTCATTCCCCGGATCACAAGCGCATCTATTTTCTTGAGACCGGTAGTTCCTATCTGGTTGAATTCGATCCTCATGCGGGACCTGAAGGAAAAATGCGTCTGCTTACGCAACTCTGCGTGGATCGTTATCTTGGCAAACGGGAAGTGCCCTATGCGATGATTTCCTTCTGTATCGGACCCGATAATGTAATCTACTACGCGTGCAACTCCGGAACCGGTGATGAGGAAGGGAATCCTTACTGGGGAGGAGGGATGTCCGCTGCTCTGGTAACCTACGATCTCAACACTGGAAAACGTGAAGATCGTGGACTCATTCGGGTTGAAGATGAACTTGTCGTTGTTCATCCCAATTCCGCAAGTGCGGGACCGGATGGTACCATCTATTTTGTAAGCCATGTCCTGGAATCTGATGGAAAGGGCCGAGTTATGGCTGGTGCACCCGCAGATCTGGTGCTCGAAAAAGATCCACCTGTGAAGAAACAATTGTATCATGATTCAAGTTATACTATGCGTCTCTTAATCTATCGTCCAAACAATTAAAATGGCGCTCATCAATGAAGTGAAGGAGATAGAAAAATGACGAGAAAATACACTATACCCATTTTTATAGTATTCATATTTGCATTTATGACCCATTTATCAGCGCAACAGACGGGAACAGTTACAGTAAATCAACTCAGGCTTGACCTCAGACCGCTAGGACATCCACCTCTCGATGTGATTCAACCGGGAGAGAGTGCAATTACATCTCTGATTATCGGAGCCGATGGCTGTTTGTATGGAGGTACCTCCGGTAAACGTGCACAATTATTCGTACTCGATCCAAAGTGGGGCCATGTTTATCCTCTTGGTTATCTGCCCGGAGAAGAGAGTGTTTTCCATAGCCTGGCAGCCGCACCCGATAGCTCCATATATATCGGCACATCACTATTCAACGTCGGCAGAATCGATGAACGCGGCCTCGATGTTTTAAACCGATACAAAGACTATCAAGGCGGACATATTTATAGATTTGATCCAATAAAAGAGCGAAACAGCAGGACGCGAATGCAAAATCCGGAGCCTGATGAACCGCTAAGCTTTTACACTGACCTGGGAATTGGTATTCCCGGTGAAGGCATTGGCTGTTTGCTCATGGGAAAAGGTGAATTATATGGCGTGACTTTCCCGGGTGGACACTTTTTTGTTACGAATTTGAAGACCGGAAAAACTCAAACGAAAGGAACGATTTGTGGTCCCCCTTTAAACGAAGAACCATTCCGAAGCATTCCGAGAGCCCTTGTTATGGATAAGGAAGGTTGGATTTGGGGAGCAGGCGACTATGGAGCACTTTTTCATTACGAACCGAAAACCGGAAAAATCATTCATCATCCTCATCATAAATTGCCGAGCGAGCTGGGGCGGGAGTTTAAGACCATACTGGATGCAATGGTTCTCGGTCCTGACGAACTCATTTATGGTGGAACATCCGATGGTTACATTTTCCGCTTCGATCCCGGATCTTTAAAGATATCCAATTTGGGGAAACCGGTTTGGCAGTATCGTGTTAGGGGATTGGCTTTCAGCAAAAACGGTGATCTTTACGGTGTAGGCGGGGAACCGGGCGGTGCGGCACGGTTATTCGTTTATCGGACAAACCAAGGGGCATTTGAGAATTTGGGCCTGCTCGATGTGAATCGTTCACCTTATTATGCATGGTTGGCTTTTGAAATCGAATCGATGATTACCGGTCCGGACGGAACGATATTTATCGGGGAATCGGGACGAATATCCCATCTTTACCTCCTCTATCCATGGTGATAGTCGAAGTTAAGAAAATATTGATTTATATCTTCACACAAATTTTCCCTCCCTGAAAAACACCTTGACATTTTAAACTTTTTTGTTAATTTCTATAATTAACCCGATCTATTCATAAATACGCG
>CAZYTI010000648.1:0-3523 GCA_964650065.1 uncultured bacterium | reverse complement strand
CATAAGAACCGCTTTCACCTTTTCACCGGTCTCCGACATACAAATTTATCCGCCCAGGGCATTGTAAAATGCCATCCAGAACGGATCTACCCGGGGATGTTGAAAAGGTTTTTCCTGTCCTTCTTCGATGACCACGATTCCCTGATCCGGGGAGGTGAGTTCCCCTACGACGGATGAAGGAATCCCTTTGGATTGGAGTGCCTTCACGACCTCTTCAGATTTATGGGGCTTGCATGCAATGATCAACGTCCCCTCGCTGATGGCGGCGTAGGGATCGTCGATTCCGAAAAGTTTGCTGATTTCGAAGACACCCTCTTCCACAACGATGTCATCCTTTTTCAAACGGGCTCCCAGACCCGATGCCTGAGCAAGTTCATAAACACCACCCCAAATGCCGCATTCCGTGGCGTCATGCATGGCTGTCACGCCATTGTCACGCACTCCGACGGATACGGCCGTCATCGCGTCTTCCACGACCGACATCTGGTAAAACAGCCCCTGAGCCTTATCTGCGAACGATTGACCGAACTCCTCTGCGATCTTCTCAGGGAACATGGCCGAAAAAATGCCGGAAGATTCAATGGCCGGCCCTTTGGTAATGATGATCTGATCTCCAACACCGGCAAGTTTTGGCGTGACATAGGCATCCATGGGTCCTATGGCCAGGATTGTCGCCCCACCGACCATGGGAAAATGACAATTTTCGTACCTGGCGGTATGACCACATATTACGGACATGCCCAGTTTTTCACACTGTTCGTGCATGGTGGTCCACATTAGCTCGAGTTGATCTTCGTTTATCTCCATGGGAAGATTCAAATCAATGGATAGGTAGGTCGGTGGCAGGCCGCTGGTGACGACATCCGAAGCAAGGATATGGATGGCAAACCAGGCCGCTTTATCATATCCGTATTCGGGTACGATGAAAACAGGATCTGTGGTCATGGCCACAGCCTGACCTCCGATCTCGGCAATGCCCACATCCACCCCATTTTGGGGAGGGACAATCACCGTATCTCGCTTTTTACCTAAACGGGGATAGATGAGTTCTTCAAAAACTTCTGGTGAAATTTTTCCGATGTCCGGGAGTTTGGTTTTCATCGTTTTCCTTTCCTTTTAAAACTTCGTTCATGCTTCCCGTTCGGTATCCTTCCAGATCAAAAGTCACATATTGATATCCAATAGACTTGAATTTTTGTATTATTTTTAATCTGTTTTTTTCATGGGTTATCTCATTTAGTTTATCCGGTAATATTTCAATTCTGGCTATGGTATCGTGGTGTCTCACCCTGACCTGTCCCAATCCTAAATCGTAAAGAAAATTCTCTGCCTCCTCTACCATGCGTAGTTTATCGATATCTATCGAAGTGCCATATGGAAATCGGGATGAAAGGCAGGCATAGGCGGGTTTATCCCAAGTGGGGAGATTCATGTCTCGTGAGAGTTGTCGAATCTCTTCTTTCGTCAATCCGGCTTCTTTCAATGGACTCCTGACGCCCAATTCTTTCAACGCCTTCATACCCGGACGGAAGTCATGCACGTCATCGGCATTGGAACCATCGGCCAGATTGTGAATATCGTTTTCATCTGCTATTTCCTTCAACCGGGTAAACAACTCTTTTTTACAGAAATAGCACCTGTTGACCGGATTGGAAGCAAAATTTGGATATTCCAGTTCCTTTGTAGAAATTGTCACATGATTAATAAGTAATTGATCGGCAATCTCTTTTGCCATCTTGTATTCACGATGAGGATAGGTCTCTGATCGGGCCGTGACTGCTAAAACCTGATCTCCCAGGACTTCCCTGGCTATAGCCACAAGAAACGTCGAATCCACACCACCGGAAAACCCTATTAAGACATTTCCCATATCCTTTAACAACATTTTCAATTTCGTAAACTTTTCGGTGGTTGTAAAATTACTCTCAGTTTGTGATATCATTATAAAGTTCCCTGAACATTGTTAATTGTCTTTTTCCGATGCATATCGACCATGTCCTGTAAAGTATAGGTTTCCAGGACATCGGCGATGGCCACACTCAGCCTTTCCCAGATTTCTCTGGTCACACAAATATCATACCGACTGCATAATGCGGGATCTTCGACACACTCGACGATGGACAGCGGCCCTTCCGCTGCCTGAACAATTTGACTCAACCGAATAGCCTCAGGTGATCTGGCCAGGGTAAATCCTCCCCCCTGACCCCGGATACTGCGGACGAGTCCGGCCGTAACCATGGAATGCATCATGCGCTCAAGATATTTCACAGAAATATCTTGTTTTTGGGCGATTTCCCCCAATCGTGTTGGACCTGTCCCGTAAACCGCGGCCAATTCCAGCATCGCCCGGGCAGCATACCGACCTTTTGTAGATAATTTCAAAGTTACCCCATTTTACTATTAATCCTACCGTTTTGGTAGTATTATACGGAAAAATAAAACCATAATCAAGTTATCCCATAAAAATTTTAAGATAACCTGAAAAAGACATCAAATCTGTAATTTGACATAACCGGATGCACCCGCATTTATTAACCATACTGCATATTGATCTTCGGGATGCAGTCCTGAAATCAATACTTTTATCATTATTCGTCCTCGTCCTTAAATCTAATTTTACCAAACCAGCATTATTGCTCAGTAAGTCGATGCCATTATTTCAATAAATTCTCTACATTCACAGTCTATTTGGGATTCTCATGACGATACCGGTGCCTGTAAAGTGACAGTTGTACCCTCATTCTTCAATCCTTCAATTTTCAGGTCTCCATTCATGAAACGAACACGCTCCTGCATACCAATGATCCCCAGGGATTCTGGATCGTGGATCTGTTCTCTGGTAATACCTTTGCCATTGTCCTGCACAATGAGATGCAAGTGACCGTTCTGCCGCACCAGATCAATATGGACGCTTGTCGCATTGGCATGCCGGGCAACATTATTCAGCGCTTCCTGAAAAATCCGGAAAAATGCAGTCGATAAATTTTTATTGATTACGACATCTCTCGATGGCAAAGAGAGTTGTGATTGAATCCCGGTCTGAGATTGAAATTCCCGAGTCTGCCATTCCAATGCAGCCACAAGACCAAAATCATCCAATAGTTCCGGCCATAGCTCTGCAGATATCCTCTCCACACGCTCAACCATCTTATCGATCGATTTAGACATGTCCAGCATTTTGTTGTGAAGGATTTTATCCCCCTGGGGCAGGCGTGTCTCTAAACAGAACAAATCAATCTGCAATAGCGATAACTTCTGTCCCAATTCCTCCTGAAGTTCTCCGGCGATTCTGGCCCGATAATGTTCATGGACCGAATGTAGACGAGCAATGAGAGCACTTATTTCATCACTAAGTTGCATCAAAACTGGCCTCCTCATTTTGGTACATTGCCATTGGATATTTTACCAAAAATTTCATCTTCAAATACTTCCATTTTGTTCCAATGATGCGACATCAATATTATTCATTTTAATCATACTGTTGTATTATATACTTAGAATTAATCTTAACTGTTTAATTAAG